>JAHEGL010000051.1 GCA_024645145.1 Planktotalea sp. | reverse complement strand
GCGATGTCCTGGGTCAGCAGGACAGAAAAACTTGACTGGCCGCCATCGGACTTCATCAAGCCTTTTCGTTCAGCGTCTGCAAAACAATCGCAGTTGATGACAACGCCATGACCAAACCAATCGCCAAGGCAATCGTCCAGGGCTGCCCAAACGCCATGCACAGCGCCATGACAGCCAACGTGGTAATCCCCACCTGCCCGCCACCAAGCCCCAACAGCTTTGCGCGCATTGCCCAAAGCATCTTTGGCTCAAGCTCTAATCCGACAAGAAAGAGCATCATCACAACACCGAACTCCGCAAAATGCTGGATTGCGATAACGTCTACATGCAACAGCGCCAAAATCGGGCTAATGATGATTCCTGCGATAAGATAGCCAAGCACGGACCCAAGTCCGAGCCGTGTGGCGATAGGCACAGAAATAACGCCGGCGCACAAAAATATAAACGCGAGAAGCAGGAAATCAGTCATTTTGAAACTTTCAAAGCAATGGTGATATTGCTCAAGTCTGCGGACAAGGAAGCGCCAAGTCCAGCGACATTTCTCAAATGGTCTTGGAGCGCGCTGCGTTAGCGCCTATGTAGGCGTTTCAGACTTCAGAAAGATACGCAGATCATGGCCAAGCCAAAGGACAATCCGAACTACAAGGTGATCGCCGAAAATCGGCGTGCACGGTATGATTATGCGATTCAAGACGACATTGAATGCGGGATCATTCTGCAAGGCTCCGAAGTGAAATCGCTTCGTGTGAACTCTGCCAATGTTGCGGAAAGCTATGCGGAAGTGAAAGATGGCGAGCTGTGGCTCGTTAATAGCTATATCGCGCCCTATGACGCCGCCAAAACATGGGGTCATGAAGAGCGGCGCCGTCGCAAATTGCTGGCGTCCAAAAAAGAACTGGCGCGCATGTGGTCAGACACGCAGCGCAAAGGCATGACGCTGGTTCCACTGGTTTTGTACTTCAACCACAAAGGTTTTGTGAAACTGAAGATCGGCATCGCCAAAGGAAAGCAGAATCATGACAAGCGCGCGAGCGATGCAAAACGCGATTGGGGGCGCCAGAAACAACGACTGATGCGCCATTCTGATTAAGAAATAGGCATTTTGAGAATAGTTCCATATCTTTCCCCGTGACGACATTTCTAAGGTGCGCGTACAAACACCTGCGCGCACGGATTGGGCCAAAACGGCGTTGCATAAATAATTGGCCCAACGGGAAGGAATTATTATGGAACTTTTGATTGGTCTGCTTTCAGGCGCAGTAGGTGGTAACGTTGCTGGCGGCGTTCTCAAGAACCTCAACCAAGGTACGCTTATCAACTCGATCTCCGGTATTGTGGGCGGTGGTATTGGCGGTCAAGTGCTTGGCATGCTCGGCGCAGGCGGTGGCGCTGGTGGTTTGGATATCGCATCCATCCTGACACAGGTTGCTGGCGGTGGTATCGGCGGCGGTGCTGTGCTTGCCGTTGTTGGTGTTGTTAAAAACATGATGGCGAAGTAATTCGCGCGTTAAGATGAGATAGCTGGCATCGCGGGCTCGCGGTGCCACCCCTTCCCTCTAACACTTGCCACTGCGCGCCCTCGCAAGTATGCAAGTTTGCAAGCAAAAGAGGGCAATTCACATGGCATCTGACGATCCGAAGACTTTGGTTTCCACCGAATGGCTTGCTGCGCATATGCGTGACCCCGATCTACGCATCATTGACGCATCTTGGTACATGCCATCAGAAGGCCGTAACGCCCGCGCCGAATACGATGCAGAACACATTCCCGGCGCGCGTTTCTTTGACATCGACGAAATCAGTGACGCGCGATCTAAGTTGGATCACATGGCTCCGACGCCCGAAAAGTTCATGTCACGTATGCGCGCGATGGGCGTAGGCGACGGACATCAGGTGGTGGTATATGATGGATCCGGCATTTTTTCCGCACCGCGTGTGTGGTGGCTATTCCGTTTGATGGGGCAAATGGATGTTGCTGTGCTTGATGGTGGTTTGGCCAAATGGCTCGCTGAGGGGCGCGAAACCGAAGATATGCCCCCTGTCATTCGCGACCGCCATATGATGGTGCGTTTCCAAAACCAGATGGTGAGAGATGCTACACAGGTCGCAGCGGCTGCCAAACTGGGCGCGCCGCAAATTGTCGACGCACGCTCACCTGCGCGCTTTGCTGGGACAGAGCCTGAGCCACGCGAAGGTATGCGGGTTGGTCATATTCCAGGGTCGCGCAACGTGTTTTTCAAAACCTTGCTCAAAGGTGACAACACAATGAAAGATCCAGCTGAACTGAAAGCTGTTTTTGAAGCGGCTGGGGTTGATTTGGAAAAACCTGTCATCACCTCATGTGGCTCGGGAGTGACTGCTTGTATTCTCGCACTCGCACTTGAACGGATTGGTAAGACCGATCACGCTGTGTATGACGGATCTTGGAATGAATGGGGCGCAGTGCCCACAATGCCGATTGAAACTGGAGACGCCTAAATGCTTGGCAACCTAAAGCCACAACCCGCAGACAAGATCTTGGCCCTTGGCAAATTGTTCCGCGAAGATCCTCGTACTGATAAAATTGATCTTGGAGTGGGCGTTTATAAGAACGCCGAAGGTCAGACGCCCGTCATGCGCGCTGTAAAAACAGCCGAGAAGCAGCTTTGGGAGTTGGAGAGCACAAAATCCTATGTGAGCCTTGCGGGCGACCCTGCCTTTTCTGATGTGATGATCGACCTTGTGCTCTCAGATGCAGTTGATCGCTCGACGGTTGCGGCAGCTGCAACACCCGGTGGCACAGGCGCCTGTCGTCAAGGGTTTGAATTGGTGAAAATGGCCAATCCCGGAGCGCGTGTTTTCGTCTCAAACCCGACGTGGCCCAACCACACATCAATTCTTAATTATCTTGGAATCGAACATGTGCCTTACCGCTATTTCGACCCTGAGACCCGAGGCGTCGATTTTGAAGGTATGCTGGATGATCTAAAGGGTTTGAAAGCTGGCGATGTCGTGTTGCTACATGGATGCTGTCACAATCCCACAGGCGCAAACCTGAACTTGTCTCAATGGCAGATCGTTGTGGATGTGCTCAATGAGCATGGTGCGATCCCGATGATCGACATTGCTTATCAAGGTTTTGGTGATGGCCTTGAAGAAGACGCTGCTGCGGCGCGTTTGGTTGCTGCGTCTGTTCCAGAGTGTTTAATCGCGGCAAGTTGTTCAAAGAATTTTGGCATCTACCGTGAGCGGACAGGATTGTTGATGGCGGTTTCTTCAGAACCATCAAGCCGCGGGTTAAACCAAGATACTTTGGCATTTTTGAACCGTCAGAATTTCTCATTCCCGCCAGATCATGGCGCGCGTTTGGTGACGATGGTTTTACAGGACCCTGACTTGCGGGCTGATTGGGCTTCCGAATTGGAAGAGGTGCGTCTTGGCATGCTTGGCTTGCGCGAACAACTTGCCGGAGAATTGCAGCGTTTGAGTGGCTCTGATCGTTATGGATTTTTGGCGCAACACCGAGGAATGTTCTCACGACTAGGGACGCCGCCGGACATGGTAGAGCGTCTACGCGCCGAGCATGGCATCTATATGATTGGCGACAGCCGTATGAATATCGCGGGGCTTAACGCGCGTTCTGTTCAGGTGTTGGCGAAGGCCATTATAGACGTAGGTGGTTAAAGCTATCGAATCGGCAATGCCAATCCGACCGGCGAGGGGCTAGCCCCTCGAGCTCCCCAGGATATTTGCTGAGAGAGGAAGACTAGGGCGTTAGTTTTTGGCGGCCTTTGTCTGACAGAGTATGGACTGTTGTGCCCTCAAAAACAGCTGTTGTCAGGGGTTTTCCGTAGCCTGCGCCTGTGTCCAAATTCACATGGTTGCCCGCATGTAGCGGCGCATCGACGGGTGTGTGACCATGTACGATCAAAGCCCCATGATCGCGGGTGTCGTTTGAAAATTCATTTCTGATCCAGACCAGATCATCTTCGGTTTGATCGTTTAAAGCGACACCAGGGCGAACGCCCGCATGGGCAAAGAAAAGCGGCCCATGGAAAATCGAAATTTCACAGTCTTGCAAGAAACGAAGATGATGGTGCGGTACCTCTTTTAGTGCGTCAGCGTGGACGTTGAATAATCTGCGTGATGCGTCCGCCTCTACCCCATAAGACGCCAGTGTCGTCGTCCCACCAAGGCGCTCATGCAGCCAGTGATAGCCGACGAGCAGAAAAGGGTCGTGGCGCGGGGTGGGCTCCATGAACCACTCGAACATCCGGTCATGATTGCCTTTTAGGAAGCGCCATGGCCTGCCCGCGGCTTTACCTTGAACTAGACGCTCAATAACAGCATTGGACTTTTCACCACGGTCTACGTAATCACCCAAGAAGACGATCTGAGCGTCTTCGCCACCATCTGCTACAATGAGCGCAAGAGCCTGTTCCAGCATCTCCAACTGGCCGTGAATATCGCCGATGGCGTAGATTGGCTGTATCATATGCTAAGGCCTAAAGCAGAAAGGCCGCCCTGAGAAGAGCGGCCTTTGCTTTCGTTGAATGCCAGTTTAGGCAACATCAAATTCCAGCGGTTTGACCTGCTGGAACATGCCCGTCCCATCGAGTGTCTTCAGAACATCGGCAGGAATAGGATTGTCGACATAAAGCAGCGCGATCGCTTCGCCACCCACATCCGCACGTCCGAGCGTAAAGTTGGCGATGTTGACGCCGTTCTTGCCCATCGTGTTCCCCAAGAGGCCAATGATGCCCGGAACGTCTTCATTCGTGGTATAGAGCATATGCGCACCAATCTCTGCGTCGATGTTGATGCCTTTGATCTGAATAAAGCGGGGCTTGCCATCACTAAAGACCGTGCCCGCAACAGAACGCTCACGCTTGTCGGTGACAACAGTCACTTTCACATAACCATCAAATGTGCCGGATTTTTCTTGATTGGTCGTGCTGATCTGAATGCCGCGTTCTGCAGCGATAACCGGCGCAGACACCATGTTCACGTCAGGGTTCACGCGCTTCATGATGCCAGCGATGGACGCGCAGTTCAAGGCTTCAAGGTTCATCTGCGCGACACTGCCGTCATATAGAATGTTGATCGCTTTGATCGGCTCATCGGTCATTTGTCCGATAAACGCACCAAGATGACCCGCAAGCGAGACCCATGGCCCCATGATTTTCGCTTCCTCAGCCGTTACAGACGGCATGTTCAATGCGTTTTCAACCGCGCCTGTGTTGAGGTAGTTCGACATCTGCTCTGCGACTTGCAACGCTACGTTTTCTTGCGCTTCGCTGGTTGCCGCACCGAGGTGAGGGGTGCACACCACGTTAGGCAAGTTAAAGAGCGGATTTTCCGTCGCCGGTTCTTGAGCAAACACATCAAAGGCCGCCCCCGCCACATGGCCGGATTTCAGCATATCTGCCAGCGCCTCTTCATCAACCAAACCACCGCGGGCACAGTTGATGATGCGAACGCCTTTTTTGGTCTTCTCAAGATTTTCACGGCTCAAGATATTGGCAGTTGCCTCTGTAAACGGCACGTGCAGCGTGATGAAGTCTGCGCGCTTTAGAAGCTCATCCAACTCGACTTTCTCGACACCCATCTTTTTGGCTTTTTCTTCGCCAAGAAAGGGATCGTAGGCCACAACTTTCATTTTCAGGCCACGCGCACGGTCGCATACGATGCCACCGATGTTGCCCGCACCAATCACGCCAAGCGTTTTACCCGTAAGCTCGACACCCATAAACTTGGACTTTTCCCATTTGCCCGCATGAGTGGATGCGCTGGCCTCTGGAATCTGGCGCGCAACGGCGAACATCATCGCAATCGCGTGTTCTGCAGTCGTGATCATGTTACCGAAAGGTGTGTTCATGACAATCACACCTTTCTTGGAGGCCGCGACCTTATCGATATTGTCGGTACCAATGCCCGCTCGGGCGATGACCTTTAGATTTGTGGCCGCATTAAGGATTTTTTCGGTGACTTTTGTTGCCGAGCGGATGGCAAGGCCGTCATACTGACCAATGACTTCGGCCAGCTTATCTTTGTCTTTGCCGAGGTCTGGTTGGAAATCCACGTCGATGCCTGCATCACGGAAAATTTGAACAGCTGTTTCGCTGAGTTTGTCAGAAACGAGTACTTTGGGAGCCATTAGATTGGTCCTTTCGAATAGATGTAGCGAATTTTCTAGAAATTCGGAATGTTAGGCTGCTGTGATTTCGGCTCCGAACGCGTATGAGAGCCACGGAAGCATCGCTTCGATATCAGACGTCTCAACGGTCCCGCCGCACCAGATGCGCAAACCCGCAGGGGCATCACGGTATCCGCCAATGTCGAGGGCCACATTTTCAGCCTCTAAGCGCTTCGCGATAGCTTTGGCAAACGCCGCACCATCCGCAACCCGCGCATCTGTGAACTTGAGACAGACGGAGGTATTGGAACGTGTCGCCGGATCAACCGCTAGGAAATCGATCCAATCATGCGCAGCGACGAAATCAGTGATTGCTGCGGTATTCGCATCTGCGCGCGCTATCAAACCTTGCAGACCGCCAACGGAGCGGGCCCATTTGAGCGCTTGCAAGTAATCCTCAACAGCGAGCATGGAAGGTGTGTTGATCGTCGCACCAGAGAAGATGCCATCGATCAATTTACCGCCTTTTGTCAGACGAAAAATCTTCGGCAACGGCCAGGCGGGCGTGTAATTCTCAAGACGCTCAACAGCGCGTGGGCTTAGGATGATCATGCCATGCGCCGCTTCGCCGCCAAGCACTTTCTGCCAAGAGAACGTCGTTACATCAAGCTTGTCCCAAGGAAGGTCCATCGCAAAGGCGGCAGAGGTCGCATCACACAGCGTAAGACCAGACCGATCGCTCGGGATCACATCGCCATTGGCGAGACGCACACCAGAGGTCGTACCGTTCCATGTGAAGCAAACATCATTGTTGAAATCGACAGTCTCGAAATCGACAATTTCACCATACTCCGCAGTCTTAACAGTTGCATCCAGCTTGAGTTGCTTGACCGCATCTGTGACCCAGCCGGAACCAAAACTTTCCCATGCAAGCATCTCAACATGGCGCTCACCAAGCAAGTTCCACATGGCCATTTCATAGGCGCCTGTATCGGACGCGGGCACAATGCCGATTTTGTAATCGCTCGGAACGCCAAGAATTTCGCGCGTCTCTTCGATCGCCGCTTTGAGCTTGTCTTTGCCAACAGCTGCACGGTGGGAGCGCCCAAGGGCAGCGTCCGCGAGCATGTCGAGCGTGAATGTGGGGGGTTTGGCACAGGGGCCAGACGAAAAACGCGGGTTAGCCGGCCGCGTAGCCGGTTGCTTAATAGCCATTGCTGGTATCCTCACAGATATATGCCCTTCGTTGGGGAAGGGTGTCCCACGGACGCTGATATGCGGGAGCACGGGGTAGCGCAACGACAAAAACAGGGCTATAGCGCCGCTTGATCAGATAAATACGGCATAACTCTAAGCGATTGGACAGGTCATGACACAGATTGCGACTTTAATCGGTGCACCGGACGCAGGCGCGGTGACATTGGAATTGGTTGATTCGCTTCGAAATGCCTGGGGTGGCGGTGATGCTGTCTGGCTATCGCCTTTGGAGGCCGCAGAATTTCCAATAGACAGCAAGCCAGACAATCGCTGGGATGTTTGGAGCGATCTGCAACGTCTTGGCGTTGATCTGATCGTTCAAATAGATGCGGGTCGACGCAAAAAGATGCTGGTTGCTGATATGGACAGCACGATGATCCAGCAAGAATGTATCGATGAGCTTGCCGACGAGGCAGGTGTCGGTGCGCGTGTTGCGGCAATTACTGCTGCTGCCATGAATGGTGAGCTGGATTTCGACGGTGCATTGCGTGAGCGTGTAGGCTTGTTGAAGGGCTTGCCAGAACGCGTGATCGCGGATGTTCTTGAAAAACGGATCACATTGATGCCGGGTGGCCCTGAGCTGCTTGCCACAATGAAATCACATGGTGCCTATGCGGCGTTAGTCTCTGGCGGCTTTACGGCTTTTACAGGAGCAATTGCTGCGAAACTTGGATTTGATGAGAATCGTGCGAATACACTGCTTGAAAGAGATGGTTTTTTGACTGGTGAGGTCGGGCTGCCCATCCTTGGAAAACAGGCTAAGGTTGATGCGTTAAAAGAAATCACAG
Organism: Planktotalea sp.; assembly: GCA_024645145.1. GTDB lineage: Bacteria > Pseudomonadota > Alphaproteobacteria > Rhodobacterales > Rhodobacteraceae > Planktotalea. The sequence goes on along the minus strand of JAHEGL010000051.1, from coordinate 9,165 downwards.
CGCGTTTGGGACTGTCTGAGCACGACGTTCTAGCAGTCGGTGATGGGGCCAATGATCTTGGCATGTTGAAGCGCGCCGGCACGGGGGTTGCGTTGCATGCAAAACCATCTGTGGCTGCAGAGTGTGATGTTCGGGTGAATTTCGGTGATCTAACGGCCTTGTTATACTTACAAGGCTACTCACAGGATGAATTTTCCAATTGCTAAAGCAATTGGACCGGTGCGAGAGGGCCAGCCCTCTCGCGCTCTCCCGGGATATTTATGTAGAAAGGAAGAGTGTGTTAAGCGCCAATGATGCCTTGATTCTCGCCAATTTGGCCGCGATGGAGAAGCAAGTGATCTAGGATGACGCAGGCCATCATCGCTTCACCAACTGGGACCGCGCGAATACCGACGCAGGGGTCATGGCGGCCTTTTGTAATGATTTCAGTATTCTCGCCTGATTTTGTGATTGTTTGACGCGTTGTGAGAATAGAACTTGTCGGCTTGACGGCAAAACGGATCACAATGTCCTGACCTGTTGAAATACCCCCAAGAATACCACCTGAATGGTTAGAGCTGTAGCGCGGGCCATCATTGCCCATAGAGATTTCATCAGCGTTTAATTCACCCGTGAGCATTGCCGCTGACATGCCTTCGCCGATTTCAACACCTTTTACAGCGTTGATGCTCATCATAGCCGCGGCGAGATCCGTGTCGAGTTTGCCATAGATCGGCGCACCAAGTCCTGCGGGGACCCCGCGCGCTGTGACTTCGATAATCGCGCCGACAGAACTTCCTGATTTGCGCAGGCAATCAAGGTAGTCTGCCCATGTTTCAGAGGCTTTGGCATCTGGTGTCCAGAATGGATTTTGTTCGATCTGATCCCAATCAAAATTGGCGCGATCAATTTCATGCGCGCCCATACGGGTCATGTAGCCCGTAATTTCGACCTGTGGCGCAAGTTTAGCAAGAACTGCGCGTGCTAACCCGCCAGCCGCCACGCGTGCCGCTGTTTCGCGTGCGGAAGAGCGGCCGCCACCGCGATAATCACGGTTTCCATATTTCTGGTAATATGTGATGTCAGCGTGGCCCGGGCGAAATTTCTCAATAATATCGCCGTAGTCTTTGGAGCGCTGGTCCGTGTTTTCGATCATCAACTGAACCGGTGTACCCGTTGTGTTACCCTCAAACGTGCCAGAAAGGATTTTGACTGCATCTGCTTCACGGCGCTGCGTCGTGTATTTGGAGGTCCCCGGTTTACGCTTGTCGAGCCAGTGCTGGATCGCGCCTTCGTCAATCGCAACATTCGGTGGGCAGCCATCCACAGTCGCACCCAAAGCAGGCCCGTGGCTTTCACCCCAAGTGGTGACGCGGAAGAGATGACCGAATGTGTTTAGGCTCATGAGATAGCTCCTTTACGCCCCTGTTACATAGGCCGCGCACGGCTCTCAAGGGATTTCGCTGGACAAGTCGTTTGACCCATCCTACCAAAGCAGTACCTCGGGGGGCCAAACTGGCTGAGATATGCGCACGCATGACCCGTAGAACCTGAACCGGTTAGGACCGGCGGAGGGAAGGTCTGGAAACACTATCTCCAACCCTATCCAACCGTCCGCCTACATTTATTGGAGGATGCGATGAAGTATCTTGGATGTATCGCGGGTGTTTTTGCAGCGAGTATGGCTGCAGCAGAAACGCCTGAATTGGTGGTTTACACCTACGACAGTTTTGTATCCGACTGGGGCCCCGGCCCTGCTGTCGAAAAAGCTTTTGAGGCTGAGTGCGGATGTGATTTGAAATTCGTCGGTGCTGGCGATGGCGCAGCCTTGCTTGCGCGCATCAAGCTTGAGGGCGCAAGCACGGAGGCAGACGTTGTGCTTGGCTTGGATACCAACTTAACAGCCGCGGCCAACGCGACGGAGCTGTTTGCAGCGCAAAGCGTGAGCGCACAGTATAGTTTACCGATTGAATGGAATGATGAAACGTTTGTACCCTACGACTGGGGGTATTTCGCATTCGTTCATAAAACAGGCATCGACGCGCCAACAAGCTTGAAGGCATTAGGCGAAAGCGACCTGAAGATTGTTATTCAAGATCCTCGCTCATCGACCCCCGGTCTTGGTTTGCTTATGTGGGTCAAAGCTGCCTATGGCGATGAAGCCCCGATGATTTGGGAAAGCCTGTCAGACAATATCGTGACTGTGACGAAGGGCTGGTCCGAAGCTTACGGCCTGTTTCTTGAGGGCGAAGCAGACATGGCGTTGTCCTATACCACGTCGCCTGCCTATCACTTGATTGCTGAAGAGGACGCAGGTTTTGCCGCAGCAGCATTCGACGAAGGGCACTATTTGCAGGTCGAAGTCGCAGGCAAGTTGGCCTCTTCGGATCAGCCGGAGCTGGCAGACCAGTTCCTCGCGTTTATGGTCAACGAAGAGTTCCAAACGATCATTCCAACCACGAACTGGATGTATCCGGCAGTCACGCCAGCAGCCGGCTTACCGAACGGGTTTGAGACACTTGTTACGCCTACAAAATCATTGTTGGTTCCAGCAGAGGATGCGCCAGCAGTTCGTGATGCGGCATTGGCTGAATGGCTTACCGCACTCAGCAAATAAAACCTTTGATCAACCCATGGGTTGGGCTTGGGGCAGCGACATTGGTGGCTGCCCTTATCCTTGGAACTTTGGGTGTCGTCGCAAGTTATGCGCCTGAGGCAGGGCAGCTTGGGCCAAGCGATTGGGCGGCGGTAAGGTTTACAGTCTCACAAGCATTACTATCAGCAGCATTGAGCGTGCTGTTTGCCATCCCTGTCGCCAAAGCGCTGAGCAGACGGCAGTTTTTAGGGCGCTCTTTATTGATCACCTTGCTTGGCGCACCCTTTCTACTACCGGTGATCGTTGCCGTTATGGGGCTGCTTGCTGTCTTTGGGCGCTCCGGTTGGATATCACAACTGCTAGAGGTTTTTGGCCTACCTGCAATTCCGATCTACGGGTTTCATGGCGTTGTCATCGCCCATGTGTTTTTCAACCTTCCCCTTGCCACTCGGATAGTTTTGCAAGGCTGGTCGAGCATTCCTGCCGAGCGCTTCCGCCTTGCTGCGCAGCTTGGGTTCTCCGCGCATGAAATCGCGCGCTATTTAGAATATCCGATGTTGAAACGCACTGTGCCCGGGGCATTTGCGATCGTCTTTGCGATTTGCCTCTCAAGCTTTGCGGTTTCGCTGACCTTAGGTGGGGGTCCGCGCGCAACCACCGTAGAACTCGCGATCTATCAGGCGTTTCGATTTGACTTCGACCTAGGCAAAGCTGCGATGTTGGCAAGTGTGCAACTGATCATGGCAGGAAGCGCTGCGTTATTTGCGCTTTGGGCGAGCCAAGGACAAGAGGGCTTTGGCAAAGGTTTGGATCGCGTTGTCCTACGTTGGGATGGCCAGACCCGTATCGCGCATCTGGGCGACTTTATCGCGATCTTATGCGCGACATTATTTCTATTAGTCCCGATGGGTGCGGTCGGCATTCGCGGCATCACGGCTCTTCCAGATCTTCCGCTGTCTGTTTGGAATTCGAGCTGGCTTTCGCTTAAAATTGCCTTCGCATCGGCGACCTTGGCTTTTGTGCTAAGCATATCTATTGCGCTTTCTGCTGTAAGGTTTGCATGGATCGAAAGTGCCGGATTGCTTGCGCTTGCTGCTTCACCTTTAGTGATAGGCACAGGACTGTTTATCGTGATTTTTCCTATTGCCCCACCACAAGATTGGGGAACGGTTGTCACCGCTTGCGTCAACGCCGTTATGGCATTGCCCTTTGCCTTGAGAGTCTTAATCCCCGCTGTCCAAGACGTATTTGAAAGCTACGGGAAACTTTCACAGAGTTTGGGCCTATCCCGATCATCAATGCTAAGGCTCATCGTTTTGCCCCGTGTACGCGCACCGCTAGGGTTTGCCATCGGTCTGGCGGCGGCATTGTCGATGGGTGATCTTGGCGTAATTGCACTGTTTGCAGGCACAGAGGACGCGACTTTACCGTTACAAATCTATCGTTTGATGGGCGCATATCGGATGGATGATGCAGCGGGTGCGGCCCTCTTATTGGCACTTTTGTCATTTGCTCTATTTTGGGTCTGCGACATGTGGGGGCGCAAAAATGCTTGAGTTAAAGAACATCGAGTTGCGTCAAGGCTCGTTTGCGCTGCGCGCTTCGTTCCGCATTGATCCTGCTGCGCGCGCCGCGGTGATTGGCCCGTCTGGCGCTGGTAAATCAACACTCCTCATGGCGCTTGCGGGGTTTTTGAAACCCGCCGCAGGGCAGCTGTTTTGGAACGGTGCAGATATTAGTTCCACGGCTCCAAATGCGCGGCCCTTTTCGGTTCTGTTCCAAGACAATAATCTATTTCCACATATGAGCGTCGCGCAGAATGTTGGGTTGGGGCTTCGGCCGTCTTTGCGCCTGTCCGCGAAAGACAAGACGCGTGTTCGAGAGGCACTCCTGTCAGTTGGGCTATTAGGCATAGACGACCGTAAGCCAGCCGAACTTTCAGGTGGTCAACAAAGCCGCGTCGCACTCGCCAGAGTGTTGGTTCAGCGCAAACCAATGCTGTTGCTTGACGAACCATTTGCAGCGCTTGGCCCCGCCTTGAAGATTGAAATGCTCGATCTGGTAGCAGAACTCTGTGAAAACCTTGGCACTGGTCTCTTGATGGTGAGCCATGATCCTGAAGACGCAAGGCGCATCTGTGAAAATACCATTCTAGTCGCAGAAGGGCTCGCTCATGCACCAACAGCCACGGATGAATTGCTGGATAACCCACCTGAGCCCCTGCGGGCATACTTAGGCAAATAAAAACCCCTGTGAGATCACTCTCACAGGGGTTTCGATTTTACATTAAGGAGAAAGGGATCAGCTCTCTTTGCGACCTTTACCTTTGATCGGTGCCCAGATCCGCTTGTTCGTGAGATACAAGAGAACGGAAAGAACCGTCAGGAAGAACACGGAGACGAAGCCAGCCTGCTTGCGCGCCATCATCTTTGGTTCCGCTGTCCACATCAAAAATGCAGAAACGTCTTCCGAAATGCTGCGCAGGTCATTGGCATGCCCGTCGTTGTAATCAACGTCTTCACCATAGAGCGGGGGCGCCATGGAAATCCAGCCGCCCGGGAACGCCGTATTTTCATACAGAGTTACGCCTGCTTCTTCTTTCTCTTCGCCAGTGTAGCCGAGGAGCAAAGACGCAATATAGTCAGGACCACCCATACCTTTGAGCAACTGGTTGATACCTGTGCCGTAAGGACCGTGGAAGCCCGCGCGCGCCTTTGCCATCATGGATAGGTCGGGTGCGCCTGCGCCGTTGTTTTCTGGGAAGTGGTCAACCGGCGTTGCCGCGCGGAAATCTTCAATCGACTCGTCATAGACTTCGAAGTTGTCTGCCGCGTACGCGCGAACCTGATCTTCGGGCAAGTGTGGACCGCCTTCGTCAGCAAGCGTGCGAAGGGGCACATACTTCAAGCCATGGCAAGCAGAACAAACTTCAGTGTAGACCTGTAGGCCACGCTGGAGCTGGTTTTGATCGAATTTGCCAAATGGGCCATCGAAAGAGAAATCGATGTTTTCGATCTTCTGATCACCGCCACCCGCCGCAAACGCGCCGGATGTGAGGGCCAGTGCAGCAATTGCTGCGATGCTGAGTTTCTTAAACATTGTCCTCAGTCCTTTCTTATTCAGCCGGTGTCGCGTCAGACTTGCCATAGTGGGAAGCAAAGTCTTCTTCGATTGTGGCAGGCTGTGGCAATGGTTTCTCAATTACACCCAACAGTGGCAAGATCACCAGGAAGTAACCGAACCAGTAGGCAGAACCGATCAACGAGAGCGTTGCATAAGGCTCTTCCGCAGGCATAGCACCGAGCCATGTGAGGAATACAAAGTCCGCAACCAAGATCCAGAACCACCACTTGAACATTGGGCGGTAACGACCGGAGCGTACAGACGATGTGTCGAGCCACGGTGCCAGCGCCATCACGATGATCGCGCCGAACATCGCGAGAACACCGAAGAACTTCGCGTCGATGATGCCACCTGAAATGAATTCGAAGAAGATCACGATCCAGACTTCAGATGTGAACGCGCGCAAGATTGCGTAGAATGGCAAGAAGTACCACTCAGGAACAATGTGTGCAGGCGTCGCCAGCGCGTTTGCTTCGATGTAGTTATCTGGGTGACCCAAATAGTTCGGCATGAAGCCAACGATAGCGAAGAACACAGCCAAGATGACCGCAAGCGCGAACAAATCCTTGATCACGAAGTAGGGCCAGAATGGAAGCGTGTCTTTCTCAGCGTCTGCTTTAGATGTGCGACGAACTTCGACACCCGTTGGGTTGTTGTTGCCTGTCGTGTGGAAGGCCCAGATGTGAACGATCACAAGTCCGGCAATCACAAAAGGCAGCAAGTAGTGCAACGAGAAGAAGCGGTTCAGCGTCGCGTTATCAACGGCAGGACCGCCCAGCAGCAACGTTTGAATTGCCTCACCCACGAATGGGATCGCACCGAACAGACCCGTGATAACAGTCGCACCCCAGAAGGACATTTGACCCCATGGAAGAACGTAGCCCATGAAACCTGCGCCCATCATCAGAACGAAGATCAACATACCAATGATCCATGTGATTTCACGCGGGCTCTTGTATGAGCCGTAGTAAAGACCACGGAAGATGTGTGCATAAACAGCAACAAAAAACAAAGATGCGCCGTTCATGTGCAAATAGCGGATCATGTGACCGCCATTTACGTTGCGCATGATGTGTTCGACAGATGCGAACGCAAGATCAACATGCGGTGTGTAGTGCATTGCAAGGATAACGCCCGTGATAATCTGCATCGCGAGACAGAACGTCAAAATGATACCCCAGATCCACATCCAATTAAGGTTCTTGGGCGTTGGGATCATGATGGTATCGTAGAGCAAGCCAATAACGGGCAGGCGCGAGTGCACCCACTTTGCGCCGTTTGACTTCGGCTCGTAATGGTCGTGAGGAATTCCAGACATCTGTTTGCTCTCCCTTAACCGAGTTTAATTGTTGAGTCGTTTACAAAGGCTACTGGCGGAACCGGAAGGTTCGTCGGTGCAGGTCCTTTGCGGATACGGCCGGATGTGTCGTAGTGCGAACCGTGGCATGGGCAGAACCAACCATTGTAGTCGCCGGCGCCATCACCAAGCGGAACGCAGCCAAGGTGCGTACAAACGCCCATCATGACCAACCATTCGCCTGTTTCATCGAGCGAACGGTTTTCATCGGACGCGTCGACTTCGCCAAGGTTGGTGTTACGCGCGTCGCCATCGATCAACACAGCGAGGTCAACATCACGGGCTTCCGCAATCTCTGCTTCGGTACGACGTCGAATGAAAACAGGCTTACCAAGCCATTTGACCGTCAACTGAGTTCCGGGCTCGACGCCAGAAACGTCAACTTGAATAGAGGACAATGCCCTTACATCGGCAGATGGGTTCATCTGGTTCACTAGCGGCCAAGCTGCTGCACCAACTGTTACTGCACCAGCGCCTGCTGTTGCATAGTAGAGGAAATCCCTACGGGTGCCTTCGTTTTCGTCTGCGTGGGACACGAGGTTCTCTCCATATCTGGACCGCTGGTCAGAATGACATTGCGGCAAAAAACGCGTCAAGCCGCAAGGAGACGAAAATGGAATCCCCGCGACTGGTTCGAGGGCTATCTAGCGCCACAATGGCAACTCGTCCAGCAAGCAAAGCATAGGAATGTAATTAGCGCCGATGTGTCGCGGTTGAGAGGGTCTTCAAACTTCTATATGAGAAGATAAAATTAAATTCTTCGCTCAAAAATCGCCTTGTGAGGGTTTTCCATGCGCTTGATTCTATCGTTCTTCGCCAGCCTGACAGTTTTATTGTCCCTCTCCGCCCCGGTAAGCGCACAAATAGAACTGAGTTTTTACGGCGGCACACAAAGCTCTCCGCACAGCCGTGTCACTGGAAACTACCCCGGCACAGGCGCACCTTTTGACGCGTTGATCGGTTGGGAGGGCAAAAGCTTCGCGCCGCCCCCTTATTACGGGGCGCGTGTCATATGGTGGCAGCGCTCTAATCTTGGCTTTGGTGCGGAACTGACTCATGCCAAAACCTACGCCCCCGCAGCAGAGCGCAGCGCAATAGGCTTCAACCGCATGGAGTTTACGGACGGACACAACATTATCACACTAAATGTAATGAAACGTTGGAACGACCGTTTTGGCTCTTTCACACCCTACGTTGGCGCTGGACTTGGTCTTGCTCTGCCGCACGTGGATGTAACATCAGCGAACGGTCATCAGACGCTTGGATACCAACTCACTGGACCAGCCGCGCGTCTCACCGCTGGTATGAAATATGATCTGACCGACAACTGGGCGCTTTTTGGGGAGTATCAGTTCACCTACTCTTCCAACAAAGCTGAGTTGGTCGGAGGCGGCACACTATACACCGACATCATCACCAATGCGATCAATGTCGGTGTCAGTTATGGCTTTTAAGACGCAGGCGGCATTGTCGCCAGCATAGATGCACGTTCGCTGAAACTTTCGAACCACGTTGCAAGCGCGTCATTGCCCTTGCGCCATTCACGGTGACCGTGGCGGAAATCAACATAGCCGAGCGCGCAAGCCACAGCGACTTGCCCCATATCAATCGGACCAGCAAGATGGCTCATCCAGCGCGTATTGAGCGCTGCACACGCTTGCGCAATTTTCCCGTATTGCGCATCAACAAAAGTCTCCATTTGAAGCTCTTGCGGGCGAAGACGTCCCTCATAAGTCATCAACAGCGCAGCATCCATGATCCCATCGCCTGTGGCCTCTAAGGTTAAAGTCTCCCAGCGGCGTGTCCCGGAGGGGTACAGCTTGTCACCCTTGCGCGCGTCCAGGAACGCACAGATCACACGGCTATCGTAAAGCGTTGCGCCGTCAGGGCGCTCCAGCGCTGGAATTTTACCCATCGGGTTCTTTTGAATGATGTCAGCATTTGGCGCTAGGGGGGTGCCGGATCCTTCAACCAACTCAACATCGTCGAGCTGAGCAGTTTCATGCAGCAAAACCATAACTTTGCGCGCATAAGGTGAGGCGGAACTATAGAAGAGCTTCATCTGAAACGTCCTTTTGTGAATTCACTTTGAGGATGGCGGAGTTTGCAT
>JAHEGL010000162.1 GCA_024645145.1 Planktotalea sp. | reverse complement strand
GTGCTTTGCTTTGCCGGCAATCCAAAAAGCGCAGAACGGATAATAACCCCGGCCTGATAGCCCGCGACATGCGTGAATTGCAAACCACCCGCAACATCGCCAATGGCGTAGACCTTTTTGTTGGTCGTTTTCATGCTGTCATCAACGACGATGCCAGTGCGATGCGTTTTGATGCCTGCTGCCTCAAGGTTCAACTTGTCCATGTTGGCCTTGCGACCTACTGCCATCAGAAGATGTGAGCCTTTGAAGACACGGCCATCTTTGGCGTGCACCTCAATCGCGCCCGCTGTGCCTTTGATCTCACCCGCTAAAGCGTCTTCTTCAATCACAAGCCCCTCTGCGCGCAACTTATCAAGCACAATCGCTGCCATTTCGGGATCGTCTTTGCCTAGCGCCTTCGCGCCTTCAATGACTGTCACCATGCTTCCCAAGCGCAAATGCGCTTGCGCCATTTCCATGCCGATGGGACCGCCACCGATGATCAACAAATGCTCTGGCTGCTCACGCAATTCAAACAATGTCTCATTGGTTTCATAAGACACCGTATCCAAACCCGGAATGGGCGGTACGAAAGGTGACGACCCCGTAGAGATCACGATACGCCGCGCCTTGATGCGGTATTCCCCTGCTTCAACTTCTGTTGCAGAAATAAACTTGCCGTATTCACGGATCACGCGCACGCCCAGACTTTCAAACCGTTCTTGACTGTCCACAGGCTCAATCTGCGCGATCACACCTGCTACATGATCCTTGGCAGCAGCGTAATCCACCGTTGGCGATACATTGGCGACACCCAATTCGGACGCATGCGATTGTGCATAAGCCGCCTTAGCCGAAGCGATCAACGCTTTGGACGGGACGCAGCCAAAGTTCAAACAGTCCCCGCCCATCTTGTGACCTTCCAAAAGGACCACCGACGCTCCCATCTGGACCGCACCCGCAGCAACTGAAAGACCGCCAGAGCCAGCACCAATGACCAGAATGTCTGTTTTGACCGTTTCCATGTTCAAATGTCCTTTTTGCCGGTCACGGCTTTAACGAGAATTGGCAAAAGCGACAGCGCGCTCAGGCCGAGGATTGGTAGAAGAATGTGTGGCTCAAAGATGATTCCAAGATTGGGCGTTTCACCGGCAGCAAACACTTCGCCCAGTCCCGCTCCCACGGATGTGAACACCAAGGTTCCAGGGATGATGCCAAGGAATGTCGAGATCATATAGCGGTGCAAAGGCACTTCAAGAAACGCAGGGATCAAGTTCGCAATGAAGAAAGGAACTGCAGGCACAAGGCGAATAATGAACAACATTGACCATTGGTTTTCGTCGATGCCGTCTTTGATTTTCTTCACAGGCCCTTTGCTACTTTCTAGTTTAGCCCCCAACTTTTCGCCAAACCCGTAACGCGCAGCAAGAAAGATCAGGGTCGCCCCTATAGTGGCACCCGTCACGTTGAAGAGCGTGCCAAAAGCGGTGCCAAACAAGAAACCGCCTGTCAGCGTTGCAATCGTCGCACCCGGCAACGAAAAACCGACGATAGCGACATAGATCGCTAAAAACCCAATCACAGCAATAAGATAGTTACTGTCGCGAAACGCAATCAAAGCCTCGCGATTGTCGCGCAAAGCGTCAAAACTCAGGTAATCTTTCAAAGTAAATGCACCAATCACGGCAATCACCAAGATTGCCAACATTGGAATGATCCTGGCTAGTCCAGATTTGTTCTCGGGGGAGTTTGTCATATCGCTCATCGTTTTCTTTCGGTTCAAATCTGTTACGCTTGCTCGGATGCAACATGCTGATTTGAACTCGATTGCGGTAGCCCCATCACGCGCGCTTGATCACGAGTGACAGTTGGCGTGATCAAAGCTGGACATTCTCACAAAACTGTAACATTCGCTCTCTCAAGAACAGCTTAAATGTTGCAGAAAATTGCGATGCTTTGGTTTGACTTATCCACCACGCCCCTCTATTGGACGAGCTTCAAGTTACATCGGGTCTGCGCGATTCTACGCGGCAAGCCTACTAAAACGGAGACGGAGCGATGAAACGCACCTTTCAACCATCGAATCGCGTTCGCAAGAACCGCCACGGCTTTCGCGCACGCATGGCGACAAAAGCAGGTCGCAAGATCCTGAACGCACGCCGCGCAAAGGGCCGTAAAGAGCTGAGCGCGTAAGCGTCACTCTTTTAGGTTTATGACTTTGACACCGCCGGAGGCCTCTGATGCGTTAAACGCTGATGAGACTATGCCACCGGCGGCTTCTTTGCGTCTTGATGTTCTCAAAAAGCGCGGCGACTTTTTGCAAGCTGCGCGAGCACGACGTCAAGGCACTGCCTCCATGATGGTGCAGATGCGCAATCGCCGTGATGACAATCCTGCCAAGCGCGTCGGGTTCACCTGTTCCAAGAAGGTCGGCAACGCCGTGGCCCGCAATCGCGCCAAACGCCGCCTTCGTGAAGCCGCGCGTACCGTTCTTCCAAGTCATGGTGCTGACGGGTGCGACTACGTTCTCATCGGCCGCGCAGAGGCGACCGCGAACCGCCCTTTCGATCTGCTCATCGGCGATCTGCGCTACGCCCTCAAGAAACTGCACGCTGACAAATGACCCCCCTCGCCCATATCGTCGCTTTGCCTGTGCGCGCTTACCGCTTGTTGCTCTCCCCTTGGGTCGGCATGCACTGCCGTTATGACCCAACGTGTTCGGCCTATGCGATGGAAGCGTTGAAAAAACACGGTGCGATCAAAGGCAGTTGGCTTGCCGCGCGTCGTATTGGCCGGTGTCATCCTTGGGGCGGATCAGGCATTGATAGCGTGCCAGACTAACTGCGATCCCTATGTTGAGGCCATCCCATGCTTGATGATCACGATGACATTCACCCGCTCTTTCACGGCGCTCCGTCCACGACAGAGTTCAAGAAGCTGCGCAAACGCATTGTGCGCCAAACGCGCGAGGCGATTGAACAGTACGGGATGATCGAGCCAGGAACGAAATGGCTCGTATGTTTGTCTGGCGGCAAAGACAGCTACACTTTGCTTGCGGTTTTGACAGAGCTTAAATGGCGTGGGCTTTTGCCGGTTGAGTTGATTGCCTGCAATCTGGATCAAGGCCAGCCAAACTTTCCTGCGACAGTGCTTCCTGAATTCCTTGAGAAAATGGGCGTTCCGAACCGTATCGAGTATGAAGACACGTATTCCATCGTCATGGATAAGATCCCCGCAGGTCGCACATTCTGCGCGCTGTGTTCGCGTCTGCGCCGTGGAAACCTCTACCGTATCGCGCGCGAGGAAGGTTGCTCTGCCGTCGTTCTCGGCCACCACCGCGATGACATTCTAGAAACGTTCTTCATGAACCTGTTCCACGGCGGTCGCCTTGCCACGATGCCGCCTAAACTGCTGAATGATGAGGGCGATCTGTTCGTGTATCGTCCCCTCGCCCATGTGGCCGAAGTGGATTGCGAGAAATTTGCCAGCGCGATGAACTATCCGATTATTCCTTGTGATCTGTGCGGTTCGCAAGACGGTTTGCAGCGCCAACAGGTGAAACAAATCCTTGATCAGTGGGAAGCCAACAGTCCCGGTCGTCGCCAAGTGA
>JAHEGL010000532.1 GCA_024645145.1 Planktotalea sp. | reverse complement strand
AAGTGATGTTTCGCGCATTAACCAATGCTCAGCCTTCGCATTTGCTGGATCCAAAGCTTTTTGATTTCGCGGGCCTGATGCGCGGGAATATGCCCGCAGACGAACAATAACCCAGACTGTTTGCGTACCCGCAACAATGCGTTAGGAATGTTTCCAAACAACGCACGAAGCGCGAGCAGACATATGACCCTCACCCGACGCACATTCGCCCTCACCCTTGGCGCATTTGGCCTTGCCGCATGTAACAGTGCACCCTCCAGCAGACCGAGCCGGGCCAGGCCATCCGGTCTCGCTGCTGAGTTTCGCCCCCAACCTAACGCAGGGTATGACGCTTGGGTCGCCAGTTTTAAGAACCGTGCAGGCGGATATGGGTTAAGTGCCGCGACAGTTGCAGCAGGATTTCGCGGTGCAGGCTTCTTGCCCGGTGTGATCAAACGCGACCGCAATCAAACCGAATTCAAACGCTCGCTCGAGGACTACCTCTCTATCGCTGCTTCTGATGCACGGATCGCCAAAGGACGTGCAGCGTTCGCACGCCACCGCACAACCCTAAACGCTTTAGAGGTAAAATACGGTGTCGACGCAGAAATCATCTGCGCCATGTGGGGGCTTGAGAGCCAATATGGCGAACGCATGGGAGATATCCCTATCATCTCGTCCACCTCTACACTCGCCTTTGAAGGGCGGCGTGGCGTGTTCTTTGAAAAACAACTCGTTGCCGCGCTAAAGATCATCCAAAACGGTGACATTAGCGCAGAGCGCATGGTTGGCAGCTGGGCTGGCGCGATGGGGCACACTCAGTTTATCCCGACGTCCTACGAAGGGTTTGCCGTTGATTTCACAGGCGATGGTCGTCGCGATATCTGGTCTGATGATCCCAGCGACGCCCTTGCTTCTACGGCTGCGTATTTACAGCGCAACGGTTGGACACGTGGCGTGAAATGGGGATCGGAAAGCAGCTCAGGCACGCTTCAGCCGCAAGCAGGTGGTCCGAAATTCGCAACCACAGGCAACTTCCGCGCGATCAAACGCTATAACAATTCAGACGCTTACGCGATTGGTGTCGGGCATCTGTCAGACCGCATTGCAGGCGCTGGTCCTTTGCGCGGGCAGTTTCCACAAGATGCAAACGGCTTGACGAAAGACGACCGGATCGCTTTGCAACAACGCCTCACACGGCGCGGGTTTGATACGGGGGGTGCAGACGGCGTATTCGGCCCCAAAAGCCAAGCTGCAGTGCGTGACTATCAACGCAGCAAAGGTCTGCCTGTGACGGGAATACCCTCGCAAGAATTGCTTCGCAGCCTTTAATCTGTCGCATTGAAGGTGAAAAGCTGTTCGCTCTTGATCGTGTAGCTATTAATCAAGTCAGCCGCTTTTTGCGACACGAGCCACGCTTCGAGACGCTGCGCCGCATCTGCGTTTACATGCGGATGTTTCGCTGGATTCACAGGCAAATACGCATATTGATTGAAGAGCACGGGATCGCCTGAATAAAGCAATGCAAGCCCAGTTTTATTGCCGAAATTCAACCAGCTCGCGCGATCTGCAAGAATGTATGCGCCCATAGCTGACGCCGTATTCAAGCTCGCGCCCATGCCCGCCCCGACAGCCTTATACCACGGATCAAAGGTTTCTACGTCAAGCGCCGCGGCATCCCATAAAGCCAACTCTTTCTTATGGGTTCCGCTTTCATCACCCCGTGAGATGAAAGGCACTTGTGCAGCCGCGATCCGCGTCAAAGCATCACTCGCGCGCATCGCTTGCTTAAGCTGAGCAGGATCAGTTTCAGGCCCTATCAAAACAAAGTCGTTATACATAATCTCGCGGCGGTAAGGCGCAAAACCTTCAGCGACAAAAGCGTCCTCCGTCGCTTTGGAATGCACAAGGATCGCATCAACGTCTCCAGCGCGACCAAGACGCAAAGCTTGCCCTGTGCCGACAACCAAGAGCTGGACCTCTAGGCCAGTTTCATCCGTGATCGCGGGCAAAAGGACATCCGATAGCCCCGAATTATGAAAGCTTGTCGTCACCGCAAGCCGCATGGTTTCCGCGAATGCTGACCCGCCAAAGGCCAACCATATCACTACAGCAAGTCGTATCATTCAATGATGTCCCCATTTAGGAAAGCCCGCGCTTCAGACGTTTCAGGCTTTGCGAAAAATCTGTCCGCCGCGCTGCGCTCATGCACTTTTCCAGCCAGCAGGAACACCACATCAGATGCCATGCGCCGTGCTTGTCCCAGATCATGAGTTGTCATGATAATGCGCGTGCCGTTGGTGTGTGCCTCTTTTAGCAGTGTTTCGATCTCGCGCGTGGAGCGCCCGTCTAAATTGGCGCAAGGCTCATCCAAAAACAACACATCCGGTTTACGGATCAGCGCACGCGCAAGGGCCAGTTTTTGTTTTTCGCCTCCTGAAAGCCTTGGCGCGTGAAGCTCTAAGGCATCCGCCAGTCCAATACGCTCAGCCCATGCCTCAACACGCTGGGCGATATCGGGTTTGGCTGTGCCAACAAGTTCTAAAGGATAAGACAGATTAGCGCGGACACTGCGCCGCAACATGATTGGACTTTGAAACACATAGGCCTGTTCCTGACGTGCTTGTGCATCTGGTTTTGAAAGGCTCAATCCACCAGAGGAAAGACGCTCCACCCCATGCAACACACGTAACAGCGTGGTCTTGCCAGCGCCGTTCGGCCCCAGAATAATCGTGATATCAGGTGCATTCAACACCAGATCAACAGGCCCTAGAATAACCTTGCCACGGCGCTTCACCACAGCCTTGGACAGCGACAAACTCACCAGCGTCCCTCCTGCTCTGTGCGCGACAGGGAATGGATCAAGATGTTCACTGCCAGCGCCAATGCGATCAGCACAAAGCCAAGCCCGAGCGCGAGCGCAAAGTCACCTTTGCCTGTTTCCAGCGCGATTGCAGTCGTAAGAACCCGTGTCGCGTGATCAATATTACCACCCACGATCATGATTGCGCCGACTTCACCAATCGCACGCCCAAATCCTGCCAAAGCGGCCGTCAGCAATGCACGACGACCGTCCCAAATCAGGGTCATGATCCGTTGACGCTTGGACGTGTTCAGCGAGATCAGTAAATCATGATATTCCGCCCACAACTCGCGCATCGCTTGATGCGTAATCGAGGCAATCAGCGGCGTGATAATAATTACCTGTGCGATGATCATTGCAGAGGGCGTGAAGAGCAATCCAAATACGCCAAAAGGGCCAGATCTGCTAAGCAGCAGATAAACAATCAAACCAACCACCACTGGCGGCAAACCCATTAAGGCATTCAACACAGCAATCGCGGTACGGCGATATCTGAAACGACGGATCGCAAGCCATGTGCCGAAAGGCAGTGCAATCAAAGAGGCAATCACCAGCGCGCTCACGCTCACCTGCAACGAACGCAGCGTGATTTCGACAAGATCACTATCGAGCGTGACGATCAACCAAAAAGCAGCCTCTAATCCGGCCCAAATGTCGTTCATTGCGCGTCCTTCATCAGCCTTTTCGGCCTTTGGGCGCACTCAATCACCTATCAAGCTGTTACACCATCAGATTAACGGCGCGTTTTCACCC
>JAHEGL010000531.1 GCA_024645145.1 Planktotalea sp. | reverse complement strand
TGGTGTGATTTTGAAAAAATACACGCTTAAAGTTGTGCCTAGAGGGCGCGACCTCCATCGCATCCTCTCTTAATATCACACGTTTTCGGCTTATCCTGCGCGTTGTGCTGCATACACAATGGCACGCAAATAATTACCGCTGTCGTTCCAGCTTTTCATTGCATTGTAGTTTGCGGTGCCTTCACCAAAAGGTTGGCCTGCGCGCCAGCCGTTTTGGCGCAGCATATTTGCTGCCGTGGCCAAAGCATCTACAGCATTATAGGGATCTGTGCGTCCGTCGCCATTTCCGTCGACCCGAAAGCGGAGCCAGTTGCCTGCCAAAAACTGCATATGGCCAAGCTCTCCAGATGGCCCGCCACCTTTTTGAGCAGGAACCATGCCAGCATCGATCATCTTCAAAGCGGCGATTGAATGTGACTGGAACTTTGGGTGACGCCGGCAATAGGAAGACAAGGTGACCGCGCCGTCGACGATTGGCGTTTTGCCAAGATAACCACCCCAGCTTGTCTCAAGACCCCAAATCGTGGCCAAAAGGCTGGAGGGCACGCCAAAACGTTTTTCTAAAGCTGCAAATGTATTTTTATTGCTAGCGATTTTGCTGCGTGTGCGACTGATAAAAGCATCCGCAGAGCCACCCGAGCGTTTAGACAGAAAACGGGCTGGATCGCTTTGGAGCGTTCCGGTTTGATTTCGTGGATTGGATTCAAACCGCCATGTGATGCCAGACAATCTTGCTTCGCCTAACGCGTTCAAACCGCGTTGCCCGATACCCTGTGACTGCGCCAGTCCAGCGAGGTTTTGCTTGTAGCTGTTAAAATTTGCTTTGTTCGTAATGCATTCAGCTGCGCTAGAACTTTGTGCCGCCAATGTTAATACGACTGCGGCCAAAAACCGTTTCATGATACTCTCCCAAAGCACGCTTATTTAGCTGCTATGTTACCGTTGCATGACTTGGGAGCAATGAAAAACGTTTAAATATATTGTGCTGCCAAAATTGTTGCGACCATCACAACAAGCGCGAGACGACGCAAAAGACCGATTGAGTGGTGCTTCCAACAAAATTTGGCTTTGGTCCGTGCGGCATGCTTCATGCTGATCTGTGCGACACGGCGTGCAAATTCAAGCTGACCGCGTTGCCAGCCTTCAACTGGAGTGCGCTGAACGGCATCAGGCAGGCGGCCCGCTGATTTTTCATCAATACCGCTGCTTTGTCGTGCCATAAGATTGCGAAGAACCCGTTCAATCTCTTTTTGATCAACGGTATAAGCTCCGCCTCTTGGCGAAATAGAATTCATGTTTGGTGCATACGTCATAATTTACCTCTTAAAAGAACTGCTGATGACCTAAGGTTAATCAAACAATTGGGGCGAGTTTTGTTTCCAAAATGGAGCGATTAAGGCAGTTTTGTATAAATCATTAACTTAAAAGAGCGCCCCGAAGGACGCTCTTTTGTAGAAATTTACTGCGAATTAGCAGGAGTAGTACATGCCGTACTCAACAGGGTGTGGCGTGTGCTCGTACAATTCAACTTCTTCCATCTTCAGAGCTACATAACCTTCGATCTGATCTTTGGTGAAGACGTCGCCTTCAAGAAGGAAGTCGCCGTTTGCCTGAAGCTCTTCAAGCGCTTCGCGCAAGGAACCACACACTGTTGGGATATCCGCCAGCTCTTCCGCAGGAAGGTCATAGAGGTTCTTATCCATCGCTTCGCCCGGATCAATCTTGTTCTTGATGCCGTCAAGGCCAGCCATCAAAAGTGCTGCGAAGCACAGGTATGGATTGGCGGATGGATCAGGGAAACGTGCCTCAACGCGCTTGGCTTTCGGGCTTTCTGTCCATGGGATACGCACACAACCGGAACGGTTACGCGCGGAATACGCACGAAGAACGGGTGCTTCAAAGCCCGGGATCAAACGCTTGTAGCTGTTTGTGGACGGGTTTGTGAAGGCGTTCAACGCTTTCGCGTGCTTCAGGATGCCGCCGATGAAATACAGCGCTTCTTGTGACAGATCTGCGTATTTGTCGCCTGCGAACAATGGCTTGCCATCTTTCCAGATGGACATGTTCACGTGCATACCGGTGCCGTTGTCGCCGTAAATCGGCTTTGGCATGAATGTTGCGGACTTGCCGTAAGCGTGGGCCACGTTGTGGATCACATACTTGTACTTCTGAAGCTCATCGGCCTGCTTTGTGAGGCTGTCAAAGATCAAACCTAGCTCGTGCTGGCAGGATGCAACTTCGTGGTGATGCTTGTCGACCTTCATGCCGAGGCGCTTCATCGTGGAGAGCATTTCGCCGCGCAGGTCTTGCGCTTCGTCGATTGGGTTAACTGGGAAGTAACCGCCTTTGACACCAGGGCGATGGCCCATGTTGCCCATCTCGTACTCTGTGTCTGTGTTCCAAGCCGCATCAGTTGCGTCGACCTCGAAAGAGACTTTGTTCATTGTGTTGGAGTAGCGCACATCGTCGAAGAGGAAGAATTCCGCCTCTGGGCCCATGTATGCAACATCACCGATACCTGATGCTTTGAGATATGCTTCAGCTTTTTGCGCTGTGCCGCGTGGGTCACGCTCGTACGCTTCGCCTGTGTCGGGCTCAACGATAGAGCAGTGAATGCATAGAGTTTTTTCAGCATAGAACGGGTCCAAGTATGTGGACGTCGTGTCTGGCATCAATTTCATGTCGGAGTTTTCGATAGATTTCCAACCCTCGATGGAGGAGCCATCAAACATGAATCCTTCTTCGAGAAAATCTTCGTCTACGAGATCGCAATCAACGGTGACGTGTTGCACTTTACCGCGCGTGTCAGTGAAGCGGATGTCGACATATGCGATATCTTCGTCTTTGATTTGCTTTAGAACGGCTTCAATACTCATGGGCCTTCGTCCTTTTTAGTTAAGAGATAGAGTTAGAATAGGGAGTTTAGAGTGCGTCTGAACCGGATTCACCGGTACGGATGCGAATGGCTTGTTCAACCGAGCTGACAAAAATCTTGCCGTCACCGATCTTATCCGTCTTTGCAGCGTTCACGATCGCATCAATTGCTGCGTCAACTTGATCGTCGTCAATCACAACATCGATCTTCACCTTGGGAAGGAAGTCCACGACATATTCTGCACCGCGATAAAGTTCTGTATGGCCTTTTTGACGGCCAAAACCCTTCACTTCGATCACGCTCAAACCTTGCACACCGACGTCTTGAAGCGCTTCTTTCACTTCATCGAGCTTGAATGGTTTGATGATTGCTTCGATTTTCTTCATATCTAATCCCTCCCGTTACACGTATTGCCGCGGTCAAATCATTTTGTCTGGGAAGTCACAAACACAATGGCTTTTGAACGCGCAAACTTCGCGCGTAGAAATAGGGTAGCGGTGAAAAAAAGTGCATCACGCACAAAAAATAAGCTAAATGAAAATTACAGGCGCCATTTAGACGGTTCTAAGCGTGCTTTTGAGGGCGATAAGTAGCGTTAAGACTTTCTTTGACAGCCAACTTCGAGCCCACCCGCATAGATGATGTGCGGAGTGTCAAATATGAACTCGATGATCTCCAGCTCTTTTTGGGGCACGACCTTGATGAATTCACCATCTTGCAGC
>JAHEGL010000530.1:481-3598 GCA_024645145.1 Planktotalea sp. | reverse complement strand
CCCACCCCACTGGAAGCAAACCCTCAAGCTCTGACATTATATCGTCAGTCATAGTAAAGGCGCTCGCGCTGGCGCATTGAGCCAAATGATCAGCCGTTCGTGTCCCCGGGATTGGAATGATCCTGTCTGCCCGCGCAAGGCACCACGCCAACGCCAAGGCCGTGGATGATATGCCAATGTCAGCAGCCAAAGACTTGAAACGTTCAACCCGTCGTATGTTGTGCTCAAAATTTGCACCAGTAAAGCGCGGGTTCTTTTTTCTGAAATCAGCATCACCAAAAGTGGTTGGATCGAGCAGCTTATCCGCAAATATCCCCCGCCCCAAAGGCGCATAAGGCACTAAGGCCACGTCGAGTTCTATACAGGTATTGAGCAATCCAAGATCAGGCTGTCTGGTCCACAAAGAGTATTCGCTTTGCACCGCGTCAACAGGTCCAACATCATTGGCTCGACGCAACGAGGCCGGCGAAATTTCTGAAAATCCGATGCCGCCAATCTTACCCTCAGACTTGAAAGCCAGCATCGTTTCCATCACCTCTTCGATCTCGAGATCATGATCACGCCTATGCACATAATAAAGGTCGACATAATCAATGCCCAACCTTTTCAGGGACCCTTCTAGTTCCGCGCGCAAATACTCTGGCTTGTTGTTGAAACCACGGTTTCCGTGGGTCTTGTCACGCCAAATTCCAGCTTTACTAGCAATCGTAAATTTTGTTGGGTTCTCTTTTAAAAAGGACCCAATGATCTCCTCGGATACGCCCAGGCCATAGACGTTCGCAGTGTCCAAAAAATCAATCCCAAGATCGCAGGCACATGCAAGCGTTTCATGCGCGTCCTTGACGCTTGTGGGCCCATAGAACCCTGCAAAGCTCATGCAGCCCAAGCCAATTTCCGAGACGGTTTTTTGTGATTTCAAAAGCTGGCGGCGTTTCATGATGATGGATCATCCTTGTTGCGAACCTTGGTCTTCGCACAAGTATAGATCCCTCACATGTCGTGTCTATTGTCCGACGCTAAGTTATTTTTGTTAGATCAATTGGGCTTTCCATGCAGGCCTGAATTTTGTGCATGCAAGAACGAGCAAGATACAGTTTAACGAAGCCCGCTGCGCGCGATGAGCACTGCCAGATCGCGTATAATCGTAACTGGCTCCAATACGCTTCTAACTGAGCAGAAGTAATACTGGCTTGCACCTTAGCTTTCTGAGGGGAAGTCGTTCGCAGCCCTTGGACAATACGATGGTAAGAATAGTGATCTCGCAGGTCAGAAGGAACACGACGAGAAAAGTAATAGTAGCCATTACGAACGAATGTGTGGGGGATGTTTTTGGTCAGCATTCTGGTCAGTACCCACATGCGGCATCACAAGTGCCGATCCTAAATTAGTGAGTATTAACTGATGCTTATCTGGTATATGCTGCTGCTAGTGAGGCAGAAGTGGCGGACCGAGGAGGATTCGAACCCCCGACCCCCTGATTCGTAGTCAGGTACTCTATCCAGCTGAGCTATCGGTCCGTTAAGCGCTGATTAGACGAGGCGCGAAAGCGTTGCAAGGGCAAAACGCAGCAATCTTGCGGCTTTCTTCAGACAGCCACATCACCCTTTGGCAAACGCATTTCAAACATTGTTCCCGCATCCGTGGAACGGACCAATTCAAGCACCCCGCCGTGTCCTCGAATAAGCTCTGCTGCAATCGCAAGGCCAAGACCTGTGCCGCCTTTTCGCGCACCGCCTTGGAAGGGCGTAAACAAATGCTCAAGCGCTTTAGCGGGCAGGCCCGGGCCAGTATCATGAACTCGGATCACCCAATCATCATCGCTTTCTTGCGCACTAACCGAAATTTCACCTGCTTTGCCCGTCGCAATAATGGCCTGGCGGGCGTTGCGAACAAGATTGGAAATCACCCGGTAAAGCTGCTCAGGGTCCGCGCGCACCGACAAACCAATCGGCACGTCTTCGGCAAAGCTCAAATCATGCTCACCGACAGCGAGCCGTTCTGAAGCGATTACGTCACTTACAATCTCATTGAGCGCAAATCGCGTAAGGCGCGGTGCCGGTTCTTCCGCCTTGCCAAAGGCAAGTGTTGTTTCGCACAAATTGACCGCACGCGTGATTGAGTTAACGAGCTTCGGTGCCATGCGTTGCACGACGGGGTCCTCGCTCATCTCGATGCGGTCGGTGAACAGCTGTGCTGAGGTCAGAATATTACGCAAATCATGGCTCACCCGTGCAACTGCACCTCCCAGTTGCGCGAGCCGTTCCTTTTGCTTGAGCGCCTGTGTCAGTTCAACTTGCATCGATTGCAAAGCGTCCTCGGCTTCGCGCAACTCGGTCACACCAGAGGATGGCTCGATAATCTGGCGCGCATCTTCGGGCGCAGCAGCATAGCGCTGCATGTGATCGACGACACCGCGTATGGGCCGCACAAGTAAAAACCGCACTGCTAGAAACAACAAACTCGCGGTAAAGATCGAAATCACCGCAGAAAGCGCCAAAATGCGCAAACCGTAATCCAGCATTGCAGCACGCAATCCTTCGGTCGGCATCGTGACCTCAATCAGTAAACCGGCTTCGCGCACCGGCGCGCCGATTATACGGATCACTTCGGGCTCACGCGTTAAAAGGCGTGCAACCGCATCTCTTATAAGGATCATTGCCGGCGGATCGCGCAGGTCAAACGTGCCATCAATCGGTCGGGGCATGGGCGATGTCAGCACCAACTGCCGCACAGCATCACGTCGCAGAACCACGTTAAAGACCTCTGCATTCAGCAAAAGCTCTTCCTCTAGATCCGCGGCTATCATGTCATCAGCCAAAAGCGCGAGCGATGCAATCTGCGCGCGTTCTAAACGCGACAATAAAAAATCTTCGCGAAACCGTGCAACGGACGGGAAAAAGATCAACATCTCCGCCAACATCACAAACACGGTGGTCAGGATCAAAAACCGACCAGAAAGCGAATTCAACATGCGCACGCGCGCCCTTCTATGCTTGGCAAGCTCTTCATTTTTCCACGTAAACTCCCCGCGGAGCGTCCTGCAGGTTCAACACATGCGCGCAGACAATCACGGCAACCAACGTTGCACAAGGCGCACAACTTTTTTGACAGTGTCAT
>JAHEGL010000530.1:0-471 GCA_024645145.1 Planktotalea sp. | reverse complement strand
GCGTAAAATATGCACCAGCTGCACGTTTGTTCACCTCAAACACAGACGGATACGGCGTAACCATCGCTGAAATCTGGCTCATCTTCAATTTGTTCGCAATCGCGAGCGACCACATACCAATCAACTCTCCCGCTTGCGATCCCGCGATAGAAACACCGACAGGACGGCCCTTCACGACCATGACTTTGATCAAACCATAAGCTTTACGCTCAGCAATCAAGCGGTCGTTGTGATGAATTTCGAACCTAACGACTTCCAATTGCGCGCCATACTGCTTCTTGGCCTGCGCTTCAGTCAAACCAACTTGTGACAACTCTGGGTCTGTATACGTCGCCCAAGGGATATGCTTCGTGCTTTGCTTTGCCGGCAATCCAAAAAGCGCAGAACGGATAATAACCCCGGCCTGATAGCCCGCGACATGCGTGAATTGCAAACCACCCGCAACATCGCCAATGGCGTAGACCTTTTTGT
>JAHEGL010000529.1 GCA_024645145.1 Planktotalea sp. | reverse complement strand
TTCAGGACAGACTTTGGCGAACATACGGGTGTTTTATGAAACGCTCTTTGATCTCAAACCGGTGATGGATCTGGGTTGGATAACACCCTAGCGACGGATAATACGATGCCTGTCCAGCTCTCTATTGCAAGTCAAGGTGGCTCAGGCACCCCTGTCCCTGATCTATCAATCGAAGTAAGCGACGTGGATCAAACCTATCGATGCGCCTGCGATATGGGGCTCAACATTGAATATCCCTTAACTGATGAACCTTGGGGCGTGCGTAGATTTTACGTTCGTGACCCAAGCGGCAAGCTACTCAATATTGTGGCTTACAACGCGACTTAGACACCAAAACAACAGCCCCGCATTCACTGCGAGGCCTGTTGATAACGTCTATGGCGCGTTTGGTTATTTACGCGCAAACGCGTCGCGGAAACCTGCATTATGCACCGCGCGTAGCGCACCATTCACATGTGCAGAAGATGGGAAGGGTCCTGCAAGTACGATGCGCATTTCCTTGCCACCACGTGAGAATTTACCGATGCGCACAGGCATACCCATACACTGAATGCGTGCTGCGGTGTTCTGGGCGTTGGCTGCGACACCAAATGTACCAACTTGTACATAGCTTTTGCCAACAGCGGCGGCAGGCTTGCGCGGCGCGCTCGTCCTTGTGGAGACACGCACCTGTTTGCGAGGTGCCGCTTTTTGCTGAACGACACGCCGCTTTTGCACACGCCGTGGCGCTTGACCTTGGGTGGAAATCACCTGAACTCCTTGGCTCCATGCTGCGTTTTGCTGGGCTGCGGATGTATAAGGGTAGCGCAATCCAGGGAAAGAACGTGTCACATCGCGGCCAAAACTGCGCACGATCAAGCGGCGCGGGACGGTTTGCGTCCACACGAGATCCATTTGGCCCTTGCCACCAAGTGCCTGATGCGCACGGCGATGGTTCAAACGGTCATCCTGTCATGCATTTTTGTAACCCTTCGGCGTGCCTGTTGCGAGCTTTGCAGCTTGCTGCTTCTCGTAAACATGGCGTGGCACAACAATTGCGTTGGGGTTCACGTTTGCGGTGTTCAAAATCTGGCCATTGGCAGCACGGAAAGTGCCGCCTTGGACGTCGCCTGCGCGTGTAACGATTGGCCCTTGCTGAGGGCCGCATCGCACTGCGTTTCCTGCACGGCCAATATATTGCAGGCTAACCGCTGACGCGCCACGGCACGTTTGTGATCCGATCGTGCTACGCTGGGTATTGGTCACGATACGGCGGGGCTGCGCAGTTGGAGCAGTTGGCGCAACGCGTACGATACGCGGCTGCGCTTGGACACGACGCTGGGGAGCTTGCAAAGGTGCCGCTTGAATGCGCGGCGGATCTTGGCGGAATGTGCTCGGACGTGGCGCACGCGTTGTTTGCATCGTCGGTGCGATCCGCTGTTTTACAACAGGTGTGGACGCGACCGTGCGCACGGGACGCGGTGCAAGCACGCTCGCCACAGTGTTACGCGTGGCGCGCACAACTGGCGTTGGAGATTTGGGTGCAACGGCGACAGGGGCTGGCGTGGCTTCAATCTGCACAGGCGCACGCGCCGGAGCGGAAGCTGGTGCAGCTGCGGCTGTGCGCGATCCGCCGAGACTTGGTGTTTGTCCGCACACGACCTTGCGTGAGCGTGAGACACGCGGCACCCAGTTCACGTTGCCATCAACGCCCGCACGAATGTAGACGCAGCCTTTGCTGTCGACATATTGGCTTGCCGTGAAGGACGCCGGTGGAATTTCCGCCGGACCATTGTCGCGCGCAAGCGTTTACGCGTTCAGTGTATTGAATGAAAACACACATGTTGCGGCCAACACGGATACCTATACGAATCTTTTAACGTTCATTTTCTGCCCCCACAGATGAGCGTCTTCATTGCCTCAGATTCGAGACAGAGTCTAGCTAACGTTGTGGTAACGAGCGGAAAATTTCCTTTATTTAGTGCCAAACATGCGGTCACCCGCATCCCCTAGTCCGGGCATGATGTAACCCACCTCGTTCAGCTTTTCGTCGAGTGCAGCTGTAACGATAGGAACATCAGGGTGTGCTGCCTTCATGGTTGCAACGCCTTCGGGTGCCGCGAGCAGACAAAGGAAGCGAATGTTTGTCGCGCCCACCTTTTTCAACAGATCAATCGCCGCGACGGATGAATTACCCGTGGCCAACATCGGATCAACGGCAATCACCAAACGATCTTCTAACGCATCTGGCGCTTTGAAGTAATAT
The DNA here is from genome assembly GCA_024645145.1 of Planktotalea sp. Lineage (GTDB taxonomy): Bacteria > Pseudomonadota > Alphaproteobacteria > Rhodobacterales > Rhodobacteraceae > Planktotalea. The sequence continues at coordinate 1,362 of JAHEGL010000529.1, read as the reverse complement.
TGCACGGGCTGAAGAGTCTCTTCATCACGGTAAAGACCGACAAATCCGACCCGCGCGGAGGGGATCAGTTCCAAAACGCCATCCAGCAAACCATTGCCCGCGCGCAAAATAGAAATCAGCGCGAGCTTTTTACCATCTAACGTCGGCGCATCCATTTCCATCATGGGCGTTTCAATGCGTTTTGTTGTCATCGGCAGGCCGCGCGTGACTTCATAGGCCAAAAGCTGGCTAATCTCGCGCAGCAGTTGACGAAACACTGCCGTGGATGTGCCTTTCTCACGCATGAGCGTAAGTTTGTGTTGAATGAGCGGGTGATCAACAACGGTCAGATGCTCTGTCATGGGTTAGCTCTCCAGTGTTTTCAGAATTTTTGCGCGGGTTGCATCGTCACAGAACGCGGCGTTTGCCGATGCTTTCGCAATCGCGATAAAGACCTCGGCATCCCAACCAAAGGTATTGGCGAGATTGTGGTATTCATCACGCATTGTCGTATGAAAGAATGGCGGATCATCGGTGGACACCGTTACCTTTACGCCCGCACGGCGCAGCATATCAATGGGGTGACTCTTCCAATCGGGATAAGCCCCGAGGGCAACATTGGAACCCGGGCACACCTCAAGCACGATGCCCTTTTCTGCTAACTCATCGACAAGCGCGGGATCTTGCGCAGCGTGCACGCCGTGCCCGATGCGTTCAACGCCAAGATCATTCACAGCGTCGCGGACTTCTTGCGGCCCACGCCATTCCCCCGCGTGTGTCGTCAGACGCAAACCTGCTTCACGCGCCATATCAAAGCTGTATTTGAAATCGCGTTGATGGCCTTTGTTCTCATCGCCACCCATCCCGAAACCTGTGATAAAGTCACCTACAGTTTCCGCCGCGCACAGGGCCGCCGTCTTCGCCTGATCAGGTCCTTCGTGACGAATGCAGGTGACGATGCCGCGCGACACAATCCCGAAATCTCGCTCGGCTTCATGAGCGGCTTCAACCATCGCGGCAAGGTATTCCCGCCACGCTGTCACATCCCCGCCACCGCAAAAATCCGGGCTGACAAAACTCTCCAAGTAAATGACGCCATTGCTGGCCGCCTCTTCCAGAATGGCAAGGCCAAGGCGTTTGAAGTCTTCAGGCGTTTGCAAAACGGTCGTCGCCGCCTCGTAAACGCGCAAGAACGGCACGAACCCATCAAACGCGTACGCGCCGTCATCATTGAAAATTTTCGACAGATCGACCTTTTTCTCATGCGCAAGCCCACGAATGAAAGCGGGCGGTGCGGCACCCTCGTAGTGCGTATGTAACTCGACCTTCGGCAGATCGAGGATGGCGCTCAATTCTTCGCTCAACTCACTCATAAAAAACTCC
>JAHEGL010000522.1 GCA_024645145.1 Planktotalea sp. | reverse complement strand
TCATGTAGAAATGTGCATGGCGCAGCATTTGTCACTTCGGGGTTTTCTTGCGTTCACTTCGATTGGCAATAATGTCCGAACCAGCTTAATTCCTCATCCCATCCCAAAAATTAATCACCATGCCCGATTTTATGTTGCCAGATGGCCTTACCGGAGTTTGGAAATACGGGCGCAATTGCTACTCCAAAAACGGATTTCCTGGGCCACGAAGGTAGGTCGTTGAAAGCGCTGGTTCATCCTTTGCGGCAAATTGCTCCAACTTAAAAAGCGTGCGCAGATGCACTTCGTCTGGACCGTCGGCGATGCGCATGACGCGTGCGTTGGCGACGGCTGATGCAAAGGGGCCGTCGTCGGACGCGGCCAAACCGCCGAAAACCTGCACAGCACGATCAGCGATGTTGCTGTAGGCACGCGGCACGGCCAGTTTGATCATGGAAATTTCGCGGCGCGCGGCCTTGTTGTCAAAATTGTCAACAAGCCAAGCCGTTTTCTGCAGCATGAGCTTGCATTGCTCCAGTTCCAGACGCGATTCCGCGATCCATTCTTGCACCGTTGAATAGCTTTGCAATGGCTTGCCAAACGCCACTCTGTCGCGCGCGCGCTCTAGCATCAGTCGCACCAGGACTTCGCCGTGACCAATCATGCGCATACAGTGCTGGATGCGTGCTGGGCCAAGGCGCGCTTGACCGATCAGGAAGCCGCCGCCTTCAGTGCCAAGCAAATTGGTTTTCGGGATTCGTACGTTGTCAAAAAGGACCTGATCATGCGGCGTCGTGATGTCTTTCGCGCCAAACACAGACAGAGTGCGTTCCACCTTAAAACCGGGCGTGTCCGTTGGAATAAGCACCATCGTATGGCCGCGGCCTCGCTCGGCCTCTGGATCAGACAGACCTACGAGAATAGCAAATTTACACATGGGATGGCTGGCGTTACTCGTCCACCATTTGCGCCCGTTAATTACGTAGTGATCGCCATCGCTTTCAATCGTTGTTTCAATGTTGTTGGCATCTGATGAGGCAACCGCAGGTTCGGTCATGGCAAAGGTTGAACGGATTTCACCGTTCAGCAAAGGAACAAGCCACCGCTCTTTCTGCTCAGGCGAACCGAATTGCAGAAGGATTTCTGCGTTTGGGACATCTGGTGGCTGGCAATTGAATACGAAAGAGGACCAGCTCAGTCGACCCATCACATCGGCAACATACGTGTATTCAAGGTTATTCAACCGCGTGCCGGGATCACTGTCTTCCAGCATTGGCAGGCCTAAGTTCCACAATCCTTCCGCCTTCGCCTTTGCACGCAGTTCTTGCAGGAAATCAGGCCAAGGATTGCCGTTCTCATTCACCTCGCGCCGCCATTCAGGGTCGCGCGGCAGGATTTCTGTCTCGAAAAAATGCTCGACCTTTTTGCGGATTTCAATAGCTAGTGGAGATGGAGAAAGGTCCATGAGAGCCTCTTTTCTAAGTTTGTCTTTATTTCAAAGGGTGCTTAAGGATGACTGCATCAAGCGCCAGCGCCCCTTGGTTTTCGTGCATGACGAGAAACGGGTTCGCTTCAATACTGAGAACGTCGCTGGCATTGGCTGCGCAAAGCTTCGACAGATTTGAAAGCGCGCGCGCCAAAGCCTTGATATCAGACGGTTGCGCCCCGCGTTGCCCGTCCAGTAGTTTGCGGCCCTTAATGTCGTCTATCATCCGAAGCGCCTCGGCCTCATCAAAGGGCGCGGCGCGGAAGGTCACATCTTCGAGAACTTCGACAAAGACACCACCCAGTCCAAACATGATGACAGGGCCAAACACAGGGTCATTTGTCATGCCAACAATGGTTTCGACCCCGCCACTGACCATTGGCGCGATGAGGCATCCCTCAAGCGGTGCATTCGGCGCTTTCGCTTGCACCGAAGCGATCACATCCCGAAAAGCCTGCCGCACTTCATCGGCACTGTTCAGATTAAGCCGCACCCCGTTCAGTTCGGTTTTATGCACAATTTCAGCAGAGGCGATTTTCAACACGACGGGAAAGCCGATGTCTTGCGCCTGCCCGACTGCTTCGTTTTCGTCGCACCCAATTCGAGCTTCAACGGCAGGCACGCCGGCCTCGCGCAGCATCTCCAAACAGGCCTGCTCACCGATCCCACCTTCGGGCCAATTCCGGACGAAAGGGTCCAAGTCAATTTCAGAAACAGGCAGCGTAAACGACTCTGCAAAACCCGCCATCGCAGCGGCCGCGCGTGTGGCATGTGTTGGCTCTTCAAAGGCAGGAATGCCGATCTTAGCTAGGGCTGCGCGCGCTTCTTTGGTGCTTGGCCCAGCCACCGAAAGATAGGTATTGGGAAACCTGTTCTTGATGTCCTGCCAGGCGGAGACTGTGGCCTCCATCGCCTTTGGCATACGCAAAAGAACCCCAAAGAACCCAGTGACAGCGCCGTAAAACCCTTCACCAAGGATAACATCCATGCTTTTGCCCAATAGCGAATGGTCAGCGCCGACTTGCGCGGTCATATCAAGCGGATTTCGGGTGCCTGCGAATGGCACCAGTTCCTTGATCTTATCCTGTGCAAATTGCGGCATCGGTGCGACGTCCAAACCACGCGCCTCGGCGTCATCGGCCATCATGATGCCAACACCGCCAGAGACCGTGACAATTCCAATCTGGTCATTTTTGGGTAGAACACCCAATGACGCTGCGGCGCCAATTTGAATAAATTCTTCCATGCTATCAGCGCGGTACGCCCCAAACTGACGCAGCACCGCATCGAACACTTGATCCGCGCCCGCCAAAGCCCCGGTGTGCGAGGCAACAGCTTGCGCTCCGATCTCACTGCGTCCGACTTTGATCGCAACAACTGGTTTTTTATTTGCCCGTGCGCGTTTTAGCCCTTCGATAAGCAGTGGCCCATCGGCGCAACCTTCGAGATAGAGCATGATGACTTCAGTCGCAGGATCTTCCGCCAGATACAGCAGGCCTTCAGCAGTTTGTACGTCAGCCTCGTTGCCGGTTGCCATCATTTTGGACAGTTGCAGGCTTTGGTCCGCCAGCAGAATGTTCGCGATATTCCCAAACGCACCGCTTTGCGTGACGATTCCAATGTTGCCAGCACCTTCTCCTGCCATCGCAATGGACGGGGCAAAGGATGCAATTGCGCCGTTGGTCATATTGGTTACGCCAAGGCTGTTGGGCCCAAGCAGGCGCATGTTTGCATTGTTTGCCGCTGTCAGAATTTGCGCTTGTAAGGCGGCACCAGCGTCGTCTACCTCGCCAAAGCCCGCACTGAACATCACCATTGCTTTGACGTCAGCATTTGCGCATTGCTTTGTGACCTCTAGAGCGAGTTTTCCCGGCAACGCACAAATCGCTAGATCAATGGGCGCTGAAATATCTGACAGGGACGCGTATGCTTTCAAGCCTTGCACGTCAGGCTGTTTTGGATTGACCGGATAGATGTCACCGGCAAAGCCGCGCTTCAACATCTGAGCAATTGGGAAACCACCGGGCTTGGCGGGATTGGACGATGCACCGATAATCGCAATGCTGCGAGGCTCGAAAAATGGCTTGAGGGATTGCAGACTTTGGTCTGAGTTCGGCATGTCTATGGCCCTTCGTGGCTGTGTACTTTTGGCGCG
>JAHEGL010000516.1 GCA_024645145.1 Planktotalea sp. | reverse complement strand
GCAAGGCGGCATCCAAGCGATTGCTATTTTGCCCGATCACAATCGCAGCTCGAAAGAAGCGGAAATTTGTGCCGCTGCTGAATCGGTCGACGATGGGGCGGGTGTTGTTCTGGTTACGGACCTTTTTGGTGGCTCTCCGTCGAATCTATCGTTGCGCGCGTGCCGCGTCAGCGGACGACGCATCCTTTATGGTGCAAATCTGCCGATGCTAGTGAAGCTTGCGAAATCAAGGGATTTGCCGTTGACCGATGCTGTTCGTTTGTCGCTCGATGCCGGGCGTAAGTACATTGACAGCCAGAACTATTCAAGCATCTGAATTAAAGGGACAATTTTCATGTCTGAGACCGTTCAACGCACCCTAAATATCATTAATGAAAAGGGTCTTCACGCGCGTGCATCTGCCAAATTTGTTGAAGTTACTGAAGGGTTTGAAGCAAGCGCAGACGTCAGTCGCGAGGGCTTGAACACGATGGGTGATAGCATCATGGGGCTTTTAATGTTGGCAGCTTCCAAAGGAACAAGTATCAACGTAGAAACCTCCGGCCCAGATGCAGCTGCACTCGCGGACGCATTGGAAGCGCTGGTCGCGGACAAGTTCGGCGAAGACAATTAGCGGAAACGTATCGTTTTCTGCGGATGAAACGAGAAGGAGTTGGCAAAAGCTATGGTTGAAAGAGTGCAGAAGCCCGCAGTTATGACGACGCCTGTCGCCGGAGCAAGCGAACCTGCGCCCTACGACAAGCGCAAGCTGTCTTATGCCAACACGTTTACAAACCCTTGGAAGGCCAACACCATTCGCGTGATGGAATGGCTCACTGGAAAGATCCCATTGATCCGCTTGGTGCGTCGTTTTGAACGCGATGGCGCTGCGGACGGGCAAGCGTTCTGGTCGCAAGCTCTGTCTCACATGGGTATCGAGCTACAGACACCGGATGAACAGATTGCGCATATCCCCAAAACAGGTCCTGTGATTATTGTTGCGAACCATCCGCATGGTTTGGTGGACGGGATGATTTTGGCCGAATTGATTGGCCGTGTGCGTACGGACTACCGTATTCTCACGCGTTCCCTTTTGACGGGTGTAAGTGAAATCGAAGAGTTCATGATCCCCGTGCCATTTCCCCACGAGGAAGACGCGCGTGAGCAAAGTCTTGAGATGCGGCGTCGCGCAATGGATCACCTTGCAAACGATGGTGTGTTGGTCTTGTTCCCTTCTGGTGTGGTCGCATGTTCACAAACATGGTTCGGCCCTGCGATTGAAAAGCAATGGAACCCGTTTACCGCAAAGATGATTCACCGTTCTGGTGCGACCGTGGTGCCTGTTCATTTCCCGGGTCAAAACAGTCGGGCCTATCAGATTGCCAACAGAATTTCTGCAACCTTGCGCCAAGGTTTGTTGATACACGAAGTGATGCACGCCTGCGGCAAGCCGCAAAAGCCGATTGTCGGGGCGCCTTTTGATGCTGATGAGATCAAAGAATGGTCGAACAACCCACGCGGTTTCATGGCATGGTTGCGTCAGCAGACGATGAGCCTTGGAAAAACGTAGAGGCGTTTAGCGCGTCGGCACAGGAACTTCGCCACGGTAATCGTAAAATCCGCGCTTGGTTTTACGACCAAGCCAGCCAGCTTCAACGTATTTGGTGAGCAAAGGGCAGGGGCGATATTTAGTGTCTGCCAGTCCGTCATGCAGAACATTCATAATGGCAAGACATGTGTCCAGCCCGATGAAATCCGCAAGCTCGAGCGGGCCCATTGGATGATTTGCGCCTAACTTAAGCGATTGATCGATGGAGTGGACTGATCCCACACCTTCATAAAGCGTGTAGACAGCTTCGTTGATCATCGGCATTAAGATACGGTTCACGATGAAAGCGGGAAAATCTTCCGCTGATGCGGCAGTCTTATTCAAGCGATCAACGACAGCCAGACAGGCATCATAGGTTGGCTGATCTGTTGCGATTCCGCGAATAAGCTCGACCAGCTGCATCAAAGGCACTGGGTTCATGAAGTGGAACCCCATGAAGCGTTCAGGGCGATCCGTCTTTGCAGCAAGGCGTGTAATAGAGATGGAAGATGTATTCGACGTCAGAATCGTATGCTCTGCCAGATGCGGCAAAAGCGTTGCGAAAATTTGATCTTTAATTTCTTCGCGCTCTGTCGCGGCCTCGATGATCAAATCGCACGGACCAAGGTCGCTTAACGTAACTGTGGTGTTGATCCGCGCCATGGCCTCGGCTTTTTCGAGAACGCTCACCGCTCCCTTTGAAACCTGACGTTCAATATTTTTGTCGATGCGCGCAACCGCTGCTTCAAGAGCTTCGCCACTGATATCATTGAGTAAAACATCGTAACCCGCCAATGCCATAACATGGGCGATGCCGTTGCCCATTTGACCTGCGCCAACGACTCCAATGCGTTTGATATCCATCTGCCACTCCTGCGCGAATTCTATTGCGATAGTAGGCTTTTGGTGAAGACGTCCGCAAGGGTCACTCGGTCGAGTTTGTCTAAAGTTTACCGTTTAGTAATTTGTTTAGTTTTTTGCGCGACTCTCATCCTCGGGTGAATAAAAGGGTGTTTGGCATGAGCTGTGATAGCAAGGGCCTCAATCGCATAGACTATGAGCTACGCTGCTATGAGGGGTCGCGCATTACATTTCGTGGACCAAAGGTGGATACTGATCAGCGCTACATAGCGTTTTTGGGTGCGACTGAAACGTTTGGCAAATTCGTTCAGGATCCGTTTCCAAAGTTGTTGGCTGAGTTTCTGCCAGCGAAACCGTTGAACTTGGGGATGATCAACGGCGGGGTCGACGCGATTTTGGGCGACAAATCTGTCATGGATCTAGCGAAAAACGCTGATCTGCGCATTCTTCAAATCATCGGGGCGCTTAACCAAACAAATCACTATTTCAAGGTTCATCCACGCCGGAATGATCGCTTCATTGCGCCAAAAGAGCCGTTGAAGCGGATGTTTCCTGAAATTGATTTTGCAGAGTTTCATTTCACCAACGCAATGCTCACGGCGCTGCAAAAGTGTTCGAAAAAGCGCTACAGAATGCTTTGTGATGAGCTGCAAAAAAGCTGGCTTACAAACATGGTGCACTTGTTTGATCAGCTTGGTGACAAAACAATCATGCTCTGGTTTGGCTCAGTGCGTCCACCGGCGAATGCAATACTTGATCCTCGCGATCCAGTGTTGATTGATGCAAAAATGATAGCACAACTGCGCAGTCATGCCTCCGCTTATGTTGAATGCGTGCCCGGCGCTCAGGCATTGCAGCGCGATGCGAATGAACTGCGCGGCACCCTGATGAGCCCTGAGGCGATAAAACAGGTCATGGGACCAGTTGCGCATGTGCAAGCGGCGCAAGCTTTGCAAGAGATCAGCGCGCAGATGATGCGCTAGAAAACCAAAGGCCCGCGTGTTAAACGCGGGCCTTTGGTTTTCTCAACTATCGAATAATTAGAGCTTCGATGTAAGCTCCGGAATCGCGTCAAAGAGGTCAGCAACAAGACCGAAGTCCGCAACCTGGAAGATCGGCGCTTCTTCGTCTTTGTTGATCGCTACGATGATCTTGCTGTCCTTCATACCTGCCAAGTGCTGGATCGCACCGGAGATAC
>JAHEGL010000513.1 GCA_024645145.1 Planktotalea sp. | reverse complement strand
AGGGAAGTGATCAGAGGCGGTAAGCAGCGCATTTCGCAACGTCTCGTCGCGCCAGCATTCGGGGTCATCAAACGGATGCCAAATGCGCCAAGCCTTTGCTTTATCGCGCAAATTTTCGCTGACCATGATGTAGTCAAGCAATGCCTGTAAGAAGCGATTATCGTTTTTCAGGAAGAAGCGCGCAGTCGTTGGCGCGCTCCCTATTTTTCGCGCCAAAGCGCGCGCCGCATGCGGATCATAGAGGCAGGGACAGCCGGCTTCGCCTAAAATGATCTCGACGGACGAGCGCCCAAACAGATTTTCATACTCATCCAGTCCCGGCCCGTCATTAAGATCACCCAACAGCATAAGATGCTCGTCTCCGGTCAAATGTGTTTCGATCCGCCCACGCAGCCAAACCGCCTGCGCGAGCTGCTTGCGTCGATTGGCAATAGAAAACCGAATGACTTCGGCTGCATTATGCGCACCGTGGGGCGCTTTGCTTTTCAAGTGCGCGCCGATCATGCGCAACTTTGTGCCACGCGCCGTCTCAATCGCCAATTCCAAAGGGGGTTTTGAAAACGTGACACTGTCGGCACGATTGTCGATGTCCAGATCAATTTCATACGTGCCATCAAAGGGCGGGACAGCGTCGCCAAGCGCGCCGATCGGGTCGTGCTGTGCGCTTAGCTTGCTTGGATCATACAGAAGCGCAATTTCTTGCTGTGTGGTGTTTGTGAACCCGATCAAGGCCTTACTTGTGCGTAAATTGTAGATTTTCGCAAAATTCTCAAGCGCTTTTGTACCAGAGCGTTCAGCATGATCATCCGGCGCTTCGACGACCATGATCGCATCTGCATCAATCTTGTTGAACACATACCCAAATGCTTCGGCCTGCTCAGAGCGCTTCACATCGCGTCGTCCCGACCAGCGATTGTCGCGTAAAAGCTGTCCATCGTCATCAAACAAGCGATCAAACCATTCGACGTTGTAGCACGCAATGCGCATCAAGCGGCTCTGATTTTTGTGATCTCTTCCCAAGCGCAATTGATATCAACCATGCGCTTTTCGGCCATTCTGATCGCCTCTTCAGGAACGCCGCGTGCGATCATGCGATCAGGGTGCGTTTCGCGTACCATGTTGCGCCAAACCTTGCGAATATCTTCTAGGGCAGCATCCGGTGAGACACCTAACACGGTATACGGATCAGGGATCGCGTCCGGCACGAAGCGTGCGCGCAAGGCACGAAACTCCGTCTCTGGCAGGCCAAAAATATGGGCAACCTGTTTTAGAAACTCATTCTCGTTTGGATGATAAAACCCGTCGGCCATCGCAATGTGAAACAGACCTTCCATCAAATCGCACAGCGTACTTTGTTCGTCTTCAAACATGTCAGCGATGCGGCGCGCGTATTCTTCAAACCCGGCTACATCAAGTCGCGCAAGATTAAAAACCTTGGCGGCATTTTCTTCATCAGCAGCAGCAATGTTGAAAACTTCGCGAAATGCCGTCACCTCATCACGCGTCACTTGGCCATCGGCTTTGGCCATTTTCGCGCCCAGCGCAATCACTGCAATCGTAAAACCGACCGAGCGTTCACGCGGCGTCCGCAAACGTTCAAATACCTGTGCAAGGCTTTCGCCATTAGAAAGCGCGGCCAGCGCTTCGGATATGCGAGTCCAAAGTGACATGAGTGTAACCTACGCCCCCGCGCCGCGAAAGCCCATGCACGTTTAAGAAATATCGTCTGTCGAAGTGAGTATTTTCTGCATCAAGATCAGATCGATATAACGCCGGAATTTAAAACCGACCTGTGGTAAAGTCGCGATGTGACGATAGCCGAGTTGTTGATGAAACGTTTGGCCCGCTGGATTTTCGCCGCTCACAGCGCCAATCAAACTATGAACCCCTTGTTCACGGGCATGTGCCTCAAGCGTGTTCATCAACGCACGCCCCATGCCTTGGCCACGCATTTCAGGCGCAAGATTGATCGAGAATTCTTTTGAGCGTAAATAGCCAGAGCCACCGCGAAATGCAAAATAGGTGGCAAAGCCACCCACCTTGCCACCGTGTTCAGCAACCCAAAATGCGCCCGCGCGAAGCTTGATAAGCTCGCTGATCTCTGGTGCCGTTTTGACCTCATCCGTGAACGTAACTGACGTATCGCGAATAATGGGGTTCCATATATCGCAAATCGCTTGCGCGTCTGCGGAACGTGCCACGCGAACAATCATGTCAATGTGCGCGCACCATGCGGTGTTGCAAATTCCGCGTAGAGCATTGCAGTTTCAGCCTGCTCAAAACGGACAGTCGCACCTACAACTTTACCAAGTGTTTCCGCCAAAGCGTCGGCTTGTGAATGCGCAACGGTTAATTGCTTGAGAGAGACACCTTTTGCGTTAAGCATTGTCTTGGGATGCAAAGTGCCATGCCATTGAATAAGCGGCGGAAAAAATCCACCAAACGGTAACAACCCGCTTTGTGGTACCGCCATTTGCCAACGCAGCTCTCCCCGCTCCAGCAAAACGGCGTCACCGACACCATCCCACTGCGCTAAAGCTGCAGACATGTCAGGCACTGCGCAAATCCAGTTCGTCAAACGCGGAGGGCCTGAAAAATTATCAAGGTTGAACCAGCGCGCACAATCTGGATTTGGCACGTTCGGATCAATCGAAATCGCCTCAAGGTAAAGACCGTCTTCAAGCCCCATCAGATGGTTGTGAGTGGCGAATTTTTCATGTTCGCCCCCCGTCTGCATCGCAACGCCCAAAGCTTCCTCGACGTGCGCGCGTGCAGCATCACGGGTTTCACCGCTTACTGCCAAGTGATCAAGGATAAGAGCGCTCATAAATCAAACCCTTTCACATTAGCTTCGCGTCTCGCGAATAATCGCGAGAATATCTTGTGCGGCTTTAGGGATGTTCGTCCCCGGCCCAAAGATCGCTTTAACCCCAGAATTATATAAGAAATCGTAGTCTTGCTGTGGAATAACACCACCACAAATAACGATGATGTCGTCTGCACCGGCATCCTTCAACGCTTGGACCAACTTTGGCGCAAGGGTCTTGTGACCTGCGGCTTGGCTGGAAATACCAATGACATGCACATCATTGTCCACCGCATCCTGCGCTGCTTCTTCAGGGGTTTGGAACAGTGGGCCAACGTCCACATCGAAACCGATGTCAGCGAAGGCTGTCGCAATCACCTTTGCGCCACGGTCATGGCCATCTTGGCCCATCTTAACCACCAGCATACGCGGGCGGCGCCCCTCCTCTCCGGCAAAATCTTCAACGGATTTCTGGATTGCCGCGAAGCCTTCATCCCCCTCGTAGGCGGCACCGTAGACACCTGCGAGCGTTTTGACTTCGGCACGATGGCGCCCGAATACTTTTTCCATTGCCATGCTGATTTCCCCTACGCTCGCGCGTGCCCGCGACGCTTCGACCGCCGCCTCCAACAAGTTGCCGCCCTCACCAGCGCGCCGCGTGACTTCAGCAAGTGCCGCATTACACGCAGCCTCATCTCGGCTTGCCTTAATGCCTTGCAAACGCGCAATTTGTGAGGTGCGCACTGCGTCATTGTCGATGTCGAGAATGTCGATCGGCTCTTCTTCGTTGAGGCGGTATTTGTTGACCCCTACGATCACCTCAT
>JAHEGL010000504.1 GCA_024645145.1 Planktotalea sp. | reverse complement strand
CGACGCAAATGATCACTATATCGACACCTATTCCGAAACCGTCTTGAAACGGGTCTGGAAGGTTGAGCGCTTTTCTTGGCAGCTTTCAACAATGATGCACCAGTTTCCTGAAAACACTGGTTTTGAAAAGCGTATGCAGCGCGCGAGTTTTGATGACATTCAAAGCTCAGAAACTGCATCCCGCGCGATTGCTGAAAACTATGTTGGCCTTCCGCTGGAATAGGACCCAACAGTCTCGAAGCATAAGCCCTCAGGCAGGCGCACACCGCGCGGCCTCAGGCGCTTCGAGGTGACGTTGTCGTTTTAGACGGCACTGGTTCTACCGCGTTGGGCCAACTTATACTGGCTTAAGGCGCCATCTTGCTACCAGCGGCGATTGTTGGCTCGGCCACATTCAATTCATCCCGCGCGAAACCCGCAGCCGATTGATATTTCGCCATAAAGTCCACGCGTTCCGCTTCTGAAATGACTTCGTCGATAGAAGCAAACTCACCCCCGCAGCGATCATTGACCATATTGAGCAAACCAAAGGGCCCTGCCCCACGATTACGCAAGACCAAAGCCGAGATTGGCGCGCAAAGCTGATCGTTGTAGGCCTGCAATGCTGCCTCAGTCACCCCGTGCTCCAAAAATTTTGCGCCAAGTACACGTGCATCAATTACGGCTTGGCTCGCGCCGTTTGATCCAGTCGGATACATCGCATGCGCAGCGTCACCCATAAGCGCCACAGTACCATCGAGCCAAGTATCAACAGGGTCGCGGTCAATCATCGGGTTTTCAAACGCCATGTCAAAAGAACGGATCAATTCCGGCACATTAAGCCAGTCGTAGGTCCAATCTTCGAAATGATGGATAAAGTCATCGATTGGCACCGGCTTGAACCAACCGACATTTTCATGCTCGGACGCATCTTCATAAGTCACTTCGGCGATCCAATTGACCAAGGCCAAGCCCGTCTCCGGATCAATCGGGCTAATCGGATAAACCACCATACGTTTTTCGTGCGTCCCAAGCCCAACGAAAGACGCGCCCGTTCGAACAGGTTCTGCCAGCGTCGTGCCGCGCCACATCACGGCACCGCCCCAATGAATGGGTGGCTGGTCAGGATGCATCTGCGCACGGATCGCCGAATGAATACCGTCCGCGCCAATTAACAAAGTGCCCGTTTCGCTTACCGCTCCAGCTTCGGTCACCATGTGCAATGTTACAGTGCCGTCTGCGTTGTATTCATAGCTTTGCGCACGGTGGCCGGTGCGCACTGCGTCAGGGCCTGCAAGCTCTATGAACTTGCGATAAAGAGCCATGTGAAACTCACCGCGGTGCGCTGCATATTGGGGCCATTTATAGCCCGCTGAGACACCGCGAGGTTCCGAATAAATCTCCTGACCTTTCAAACCCACCAGCGCGAATTCCTTCGAGGAAACCGCGAACTGATCCATATCACTTTCTGTGAAGCCAAGATCAAAAAGTTCGCGTACAGCATTGGGCTGCAAATTGATGCCCACGCCCAAAGGCTTGAGGGTGCGCACACTTTCAAAAACCACGCACTCCACACCGATTTGATGCAGTGTCAAACCAAGCGCGAGCCCGCCTATGCCACCGCCTGAAATCAAAACTCTGGGTGTCTTTGTCATGCGTTTTTCCTCTGTTCTAGCGTCGCTGACGTTCATCTCGTTTCTGGATCGACTTGTGTAGGTCGCGAAATGGCATTTCTTGCAGAAGCGTACCTACGTCAGCGCATTGCGGCCTTTGACTGCCTCGATAACCGCTTTGGTTACTTCGTCAGTTGTTGCCGTGCCCCCAACGTCGGGCGTTAGGATGCCGGCTTCACAAACGCGATCCACAGCACTCATAAGATGCTCTGCCGCCGCAGGCTCTCCGATATGTTCTAACATCTGCGCAGCGGTCCAGAAGGTTGCGACTGGATTTGCGATACCTTTGCCCGTGATATCAAAAGCAGATCCATGAATCGGCTCAAACATCGACGGAAAACGGCGTTCAGGGTCAATATTGGCAGTCGGTGCGACGCCAAGACTGCCTGCCAATGCGCCTGCGAGATCAGACAGGATGTCTGCATGAAGATTGGTGGCGACAATCGTATCAAGGCTTTGCGGATTAAGGGTCATGCGAACAGTCATCGCATCTACCAGCATTTTGTCCCATGTCACATCAGGAAATTCGAGGGCAACTTCTGCGGCGATTTCGTCCCACATCACCATGCCATAGCGTTGCGCATTTGATTTTGTCACAACGGTTAAGAGTTTGCGTGGCCGGGATTGGGCAAGCGAGAACGCATACCGCATTATGCGCGTGACACCGACGCGTGTAAAAATGGACACTTCCGTCGCAACTTCTTCGGGCAAACCCTTGTGCGTGCGACCGCCGTTACCCGAATACTCGCCTTCAGAGTTCTCACGCACAATCACCCAGTCCAGATCACCAACACCAACGTCGCGAAGCGGCGCTTTCACGCCCGCCATAATGCGCGTCGGACGGACATTGGCGTATTGATCAAAGCCTTGGCAAATGGGCAAGCGTAGACCCCAAAGGGTAATGTGATCAGGCACATCAGGCGCGCCAACGGCACCAAAATAGATAGCATCAAACGGTTTTAACTGCTCCAGGGCGTCTTCGGGCATCATAGAGCCGTGGGTTTTGTAGTAATCAGATCCCCAGTCAAATGTTGTCACATCGAAGGACATGCCGCCAAGGTGACCCGCCAAAGCGCTGAGCACCCGCGTCCCTGCATCAATGACTTCTGGGCCAATGCCGTCTGCAGGAATAGCTGCAATTTTATAAGTCTTCATGAAGGTCCTCGTTCAATTAGGGCCGCAACGTTGGGATACGCAATGCGACGCTGTCACAGGCTTATGTGCGACTTGAACTGCACTGTGCAATACACCGTTAAGTAATTTTCTTTTGGCCAAAACGTTATTCAAGCCTTGAGACTTGGCGCTTTGCTTCTAGCTTTTGCGTTAACCACCCTGTATGGGAGCTGTCACCCTTAACGGGTAAGGCCCATCCTACGGGGTGGGCTGAATTTCAGGGAGGACTGAACACAATGACACTATTTACAAAGATGACAGCTCTTGCGGCAACAGTCGCGATTTCGGGCACAGCTGCAGTTGCAAACGGCCATGCTGACAAAACAGGCTGGCCAGAAAGCTTCACAGTTGGAACCGGCTCACAAGGCGGAACATATTTTGGTTACGGCTCTGGCTGGGCAGGTATCGCGTCCGCAGCGCTAGGCGTAAATGGCGGCGCAGAAGTCACTGGCGGCCCAATGCAAAACATGGCGCTTGTGCACACTGGCGACCTTGCGTTTGGAATGACAACAATGGGTCCAGCGGCTGAATCCATTGCCGGCAACAACCCAATCGCGCCCGGTCTTCCAATGACCAACGCTTGTGCGATGTTCCCAATGTACCAGACGCCTTTCTCTGTCACGACATTGGCGTCCTCTGGAATCACATCTATTGCTGATATCCCTGCTGGTGCAGCAATTGGATTTGGTCCGGCTGGATCAACATCTGACACATACTTCCCACGCATGATGGAAGAGCTCGGCGTAGAGTTTGATCGTCGTAATGGCGGTTGGTCTGACCTTGGTAGCCAGCTTCAGGACGGCCTTTTGGAC
>JAHEGL010000498.1 GCA_024645145.1 Planktotalea sp. | reverse complement strand
GGGAGCCGCCACCAAACCCTATGACGCAATCATAATCACTTTGAGCAAACGCGCTCAAACCAGCATCGACACAGGCATCCGTGGGATCTTCGACAACATCGTCAAACACACCCCAAGCCGCGCCTGCGCTGTCCAGAACATCCGTAACAGTTGCGACATGGCACAAAGTGATGAGATTTTGATCGGTAACGATTAAGGGTTTCGCGAACCCCAACTACTCCAGAACGTCGGCCACTCCCAAAGCCACCCGATTGCCAATTCTAATGACACGGGGGCGATTGAACGCGGCCGGTTGTTCCTGACAACATTAGCTCAACCGCATTTGCTGTGACCACAGCTCCCACATGTCATGCACCCCTCAACCATGCGCAAATCATACTGGCCACAGCTCGGGCAAGACTTACCGCGGTTCTGCGGCATGCTCACGATTTCAGCCTGTGGATCACTTTTCAGGCCCATGCCCTCCCCTTCGAGGAATCCGATCTGAACCAAATGCTGCTCTAAGACGCCACCGATCGCCGCCAGTATGGACGGAATGTACTTCCCCCCGACCCATGCACCACCACGCGGATCAAAGACCGCTTTCAGCTCTTCAACAACAAAGCTGACATCGCCACCACGACGGAACACCGCTGACATCATCCGTGTCAAAGCGACGGTCCATGCAAAGTGCTCCATGTTCTTGGAGTTGATAAACACCTCAAATGGACGACGACGACCGCCTTCAATCACATCGTTCACAGTAAGATAAATCGCGTGCTCACTATCAGGCCATTTCAACTTATATGTCGCCCCTTCAAGGGCTTGCGGGCGATCCAATGGCTCAGACATATACACGACATCCCCATGCGGGCGCATCGGTTCTGCGTCATTGTTGGCAACGACGTCTGGTGCGTCTTTCTTGTCCTCGGACACGCTCAAAACAGAGCCAGTCACATCATTCGGACGGTAGGTTGTGCAGCCTTTACAGCCAGTATCCCACGCTTCCATGTAGACTTCTTTGAAGTCCTCAAATGCGATGTCCTCAGGACAGTTAATCGTCTTGGAAATTGAACTATCGACCCACTTTTGAGCCGCAGCTTGCATGCGCACATGATCGAGCGGTGCCAGTGTTTGCGCGTTCACGAAGTAGTCTGGCAATTCCTTGTCACCAAACTTGTCGCGCCACATTTGTACAGCATAATCAACGACTTCTTCTTCTGTGCGCGATCCGTCTTTCTGCAAAACCTTGCGCGTGTAGGCATAGGCGAACACAGGCTCAATACCTGAGGAAACATTGCCCGCATAAAGGCTGATTGTACCAGTCGGTGCGATGGACGTGAGCAAAGCGTTGCGAATGCCGTGCTCGCGAATGGCTTCGCGTACGTCTTCGTCCATATCTTCCATTGCGCCGCTCGCCAAATAGGCGTCCGCATCAAACAATGGGAAGGGCCCTTTTTCCTTAGCAAGCTCAACCGACGCGAGATAGGCGGCGCGCGCGATTGCGTGCAACCATTCGTCCGTCTGACGCGCCGCTTCCTCTGATCCGTAGCGTTGACCGACCATCAAAAGCGCATCCGCCAAACCCGTCACGCCAAGGCCAATCCGGCGCTTTGCTGCAGCTTCACGCGCTTGCGCTTCAAGCGGGAATTTGGATGCATCGACCACGTTATCCATCATGCGCACGGCCGTCGCGACCAGCTCATTCAGCGCGACGATATCGACTGATGCCTCTGCCTCGAACGGATCAGCGACCAAACGTGCAAGGTTGATTGAGCCAAGCAAACACGCGCCATAAGGCGGTAGCGGTTGCTCACCACACGGGTTCGTCGCCGCAATCGTTTCGCAATAGCCAAGGTTGTTGGCTTTATTAATGCGGTCGATGAAAATCACACCGGGTTCCGCATAATCATACGTGCCTTGCATGATCTTGTTCCACAGATCAAGCGCGCGAACAGTGCGATAGGCTTCGCCTTCGAATTTTAACTCCCACTCTGCATCGGCCTTTACCGCCTCCATGAACGGGTCCGTGATCAACACGGATACGTTGAACATGCGCAGGCGTGCTGCATCAGATTTCGCAGTGATGAAATCTTCAATATCTGGGTGATCACAACGCATGGTCGCCATCATCGCACCGCGTCGCGAACCTGCGGACATAATGGTGCGGCACATTGCGTCCCACACATCCATAAAGCTCAGCGGGCCGGACGCATCTGCTGCTACACCCTTAACATCTGCACCTTTAGGACGGATCGTAGAGAAATCATAACCAATGCCACCGCCCTGCTGCATCGTCAGCGCGGCCTCTTTCAGCATCTCAAAAATGCCGCCCATGGAATCAGGGATCGTGCCCATCACAAAACAGTTGAACAGCGTCACGTTGCGCGCGGTGCCTGCGCCCGCGGTGATCCGACCGGCTGGAAGATATTTGAAGTCTTCCAACGCCGCATAAAACTGCTCTTCCCAATGTTCAGGATCTTTTTCGACTCTCGCGAGGTCTTTGGCGATGCGACCCCATGAATCCTCAACCGTCGCGTCGATCGGCGTTCCGTCCGCTTCTTTGAAGCGATATTTCATATCCCAAATCTGTTCAGCGATAGGCGCGGCAAAACGGTTCATGTGGCGATTCCCTTGATGTACAGACGTTTAAGATAGCCTACTAACGGCGCGATCAATAGGCGGCAACGAAATTTTAGACATATCATGAAAATACAACTCCTTGATGTTGCCCATAACTCACATACCATATATTGTGTCAAAATTGGGAAAAATCTGTGAACAAGCACATTAACCTTATAAAACTGAGCGTTGGCACAGAATCGGTCGAAGGGCTCGAGGAATGGCAAAAAGTGCGCGCTGCGGCGAACGATGGTCTTTGCCGACATGTCACCCGCATGTGGCCCAAGCGTGAACCTGAAATTCTGCAAGGTGGCTCGATCTATTGGGTAATCAAGGGCGTTATTCAAGCACGCCAACCTGTTTTGCGCCTTGATGAAGTGATTGGCGACGATGGCATTCGCCGATGCGCGATTGTGCTGAAGCCAGGTTTAATTCGCACACAACATGCCCTTAAACGCCCCTTCCAAGGCTGGCGTTATCTCAAACCAGAGGATGCACCCGCTGATCTCCCAGAAGGACGGACACATGAAGAGCCGATCCCAGCAAAACTTAGCGCTGCATTGGCTGAAATTGGTGTCAGGTAAGACCTAATTTGGCGATCATCGCTTTCATGGAAGCGGCCTCATCAGTGGACAGCGCAGCCGTTCTCGAACGCAGCAAAGTCGCTTGCGACTTTAGCGCGGGGCCGTCATCCAGCAAACGTAAATGGTTCGCGCGAAGCGTCTCACCTGTGGATGTAATGTCCGCAACTGCCTCAGCCGTTTCATTCTTTACAGTGCCTTCAGTCGCGCCTTGACTATCCACCAACTGGTAATCGGCGACGCCGTTTTGACGCAGATATTCACGGATCAAACGGTGATACTTCGTAGCAATTCTCAATCTAAAGTTGTTTCGCGCGCGAAACTTTGCAGCGGCGGCATCAAGATCATCAAGCGTGCGCACATCGACCCAAAAGTCAGGCACGGCAATGATTAAATCCGCATGTCCAAACCCCAAAAGCGCAAGCTCTTCGACCCGTTGTTCCCAATTGCTCAGCTTTTCA
>JAHEGL010000493.1 GCA_024645145.1 Planktotalea sp. | reverse complement strand
CAAGGATCAGGCTATGCATGCGATCAATTTGTGTGAAGCCATTATTGCTAATCGCGTGGACCTGTATGAGCTCAATAACAAGTCACTGATTTGGCGCGGAAAGCGGCCACGATAAGGGCGCGCTGACTCAACTTTGCTGCCCCAACAAAGTGTGACAGATGAATGACCGTAACAATTTCGACCTAAGCACTTTCGTCTAAAGCGCGCCTTTTTCTTGCATGTAATGAAGCATTGCAGGGCGATACGCGGTGAGTTCTTCGGCCACAGCTGGATACTTCAGCATGTCTGAGCGATAGGTTTGAACTGCCTCTGGCCATTCCAGCTTGGGCACAACCGTCCCTTCAAAAAGGGCGATCCATTCCAGCGTCACGATGGTGCCAGTGTCCCCCATCCAAAGCCGGTCACGCGGCAATTCCGATAGCTCCAACATAATGCCCAGTCCGTGCAGTCGCAGATTAATTTGGGCGTGTGCAATTTTGATAGCCGTGGCGTCACGCGTTTTCAGATCAACATGCGGGAAAGTCAGTCGCAAGGCAGGTTCTAATCGCGTATCCGCGAACCGAGAGCGCTCTCTGGATTTTGCACGTGCGACCAACGTGTCTGGCAACATCGGAATTTCTGGGTATTTTTCTTCCAAATATTCTGCAATCGCTTCGCTATCTGTCAGCGTCAGGGCCCCATCAACGAGCGCCGGAATATTGCCAGAGGGCACAAGCGCCAGATATGTAGCAGATCCGCCACCGCCCGGCGGTGATGTTTCTGTGAAGGTTAGCTTTTTATGGCGCAGTAAGATGCGTAACTTAGCGCAATAGAGCGAATGATCAGAGGTATAGACGAGCATATATCACCTTGGTTGGCGTTAGATTTTCAGATAATGCTGTAGCCTTAGGCATAGATGCAAAGCTGAAATCTTGGAAGTCTGCAGTTCGTTTAGACTTTCACCCGGTACTGATGCGCTCGGCGTTGTCTAATCGGTTGGCACCAGCGCCTCTGTTTTTTGGCAAGGTACGCACCAATAAAAGTGCGACAGCAGCAGATAGCGTCAATGTGATGAATGCTGGGCTATAGCTGCCAAAATTGTCAAATACCCAGCCAGTCAAAATTGGACCGACAGAGCCACCTAATGTGCCGAAAAACAATATGGTGCCAAAGATTGCACCATGCGCACGCATACC
Organism: Planktotalea sp.; assembly: GCA_024645145.1. Taxonomy (GTDB): domain Bacteria; phylum Pseudomonadota; class Alphaproteobacteria; order Rhodobacterales; family Rhodobacteraceae; genus Planktotalea. Next base: position 2,476 of record JAHEGL010000493.1, on the reverse strand, counting down.
AAAATACTCTGCCACTGTGGGTGACACCACGACGAACAATGCACCGTGTCCAAAGCCATATATTGCCACGACAGCGAACAACCCGCCATGGGCTGTTGTCAGAATAAGGCCCACGAGGCCGGCAAGCAGAACCAAAAGGCAGATCGTATAGGCCATCTTGCCACCGATCCGGTCGACCAGTGCGCCCATGATCAAGCGGCCAGCGATGCTGGCAGCACCTATCACCGAAAGCAATGTCGCGGCGAGCGTTTGGGTCATGCCTAAATCCATGCCATGCACGGCCAAATGAAGGGGCACTGATACAAGCGTTGGGAAGAACAAGAATTGAATTGCGCAAAGTGTCCAGAAAATTCGCGCGGACGGCCCTCGCCGCGCCTCTGCAAAGCTGTCGCCGCTGACCATGCTGGGGGTACCAGTCGCTGGTGCCGGCGGGCGCTGCATGAAAAGTGCGGCGGCGAGCAGCAGGACGGATGCTGTTATGCCCAGCGTCAAAATCGCAGTGCGCCAGCTAAAAGAGACGATGAGCAGCGCGGCGATTGGCGGCAATGCAATCTGGCCAATGGCGGTGCCAACTTTTACCACTCCACTCATGGTGCCGCGCCGACGTGGAAACCAGCGTGCAATCGTTGACAGTGTGACGACGTCATGGCTGCCTAAACCCAATCCAACAAACGTGGCAAAGATCAGCAGCAATTGCCATTGCTCGGTGACTTGGCTCATGAGCATAAAGCCAACACCATAAAGCGTGCCTGTGCAGGCGAGTACAATGCGCGGACCAAGCGCGTCGCTCAATCGCCCACCCGGCATCGCAAGAACGCCCATTGCGAAGAAAGCCAACGCTGAACAGGTGGACAGAAAAGTACGCGACCAACCAAGTTCGGACTCAAGGGACGGAAGGAACAAGCCAAAGGAAAACAACATCCCGATGACCATAAACTGTGTCAGACAGGCGCCAAACAGTACCGTGTAACGACGATCAACCATGAGACTTCCTTTGCTGGCCAGCGACCGGATAAGTTCTGACGCCTGCACGTCGCAATGTCGATGGGTTCTGGGCCTAAGTGCCGTTCCAATTGAAGACAAAATACAAAGCACGGGGCTTTACGATTTGTATTTCTTTTTGCCAGAGCGTTCTAGATAGCCTTTTCGAGCCTTTTTTCGAGCAGGCGATAAGCTACATGTTCCGCATCAACAAAACTTGTCACAAGGGCATCGATATTTGACCCAAGGTCGTCCTGCGTATCGATACCTAAGAGACGTGAATTGGAATAAAGCGCGCTGATGAACGCAGAAAGTTATTGAAAGCGTCGCAGTCGAAAGGGATAAAGTAGTGTTCAAAACACTTGTGGTTTTGTTTTTCCTGCCCACTATCACGTGGGCCAACGATTGGGATGCATTGCGCGAGCGGGATACATTCGCGTTGATGCGACATGCCTTGGCACCCGGCACCAGTGATCCCGCAAACTTTCGTCTGAATGCCTGCGAAACACAACGCAATCTAGATACGCGTGGGCGACAGCAAGCCAGAAAGTTAGGCGCGGCATTTAGAGACCAAGGTATTGAGTTTGACGAAGTTTGGACGAGCCAGTGGTGTCGCACCCGTGAAACAGCGCAACTGCTAGATGTCGGCCCTGTTGTTGATCGTCAGGCGCTGAATTCCTTCTTCAAAAATTTCAGTACACGTGAGGCACAGACACAGGAGGTTATTGGTTTGCTCAAGGCATCACACAGCAAGGTTTTAATCGTCAGCCATCAAGTGAATATCCGTGCTTTGACAGGGCAAAGTACAAGATCGGGCGAAGCGCTTGTGGTTCGTTTCACTGGTGACAATCTTGAAGTCATTGGCTCCATATTGATCGACCCTTGATCTCAACGGATCTGATCAGACACCAGCCCGTTCTGGACCTCTTTCGAAAGCCGCAAAGCGCGCCTAGGTCAAGCACGCGATCGAGAGCCATGCTCGCTTGATCTACCCGTCTTAATCATGAAGCTTACTCGCTATGAAACGACGCCAATTTCTTTTTGCCACGGTTTCAGCACTCACATATCCCTTTGTGGTGCGCGCCCAAAGTGACGACCTGCGCGCCGCCATCGCCAAGCTGCCACAACTTCATTCGCTTCAGGTTATGAAGGGAAAAGATCTGGTGTTTGCAGAAGCTTTGAGGGGAGCAGGGCTCGATCGCGCGGCAAACATCAAATCCTGTTCAAAAAGTATTGTCGCGCTTCTGCTCGGGGCTGCGATTGAGCGTGGTGAAATCGAAAGTGTTAAGGCCACCCTGAGCGCGGTGGCCCCCTCCCTTATCCCAAGCAATGCAACGCAAGGTGTTGCTAAAATTACGATGGAAAATCTGGTGTCGTTGCAAGCTGGGCTAGAGCGTACATCAGGTGGAAATTATGGCAATTGGGTGAGTTCCTCCAACTGGGTGGCCGATGCGCTGACGCGGCCCATGGTTGATGAACCGGGGGGGGGGCGCAC
>JAHEGL010000490.1 GCA_024645145.1 Planktotalea sp. | reverse complement strand
GAATAGGATACCTTCGCTCAGCGTTGTTTCATAACTGCGATTCACCGCCTCTTTAACTGCCATAGACGTTAAAACAGACTTCTCGGCAATCTTTTGGGCCGCACCAAGCGCTTCTTCCTTGAGCTTTTTCACAGGAACAACACGACTTACCAGCCCGCTGCGCTCTGCTTCTTCCGCATCCATAAAGCGACCTGTTAGGTGCATGTCCATGGATTTGGATTTTCCAACAAAGCGCGTCAGGCGCTGCGTGCCACCGATTCCAGCAACAACGCCAAGGTTGATCTCGGGCTGGCCGAACTTTGCTGTATCGGCTGCGATGATGAAGTCGCACATCATTGCAAGTTCACACCCGCCGCCGAGAGCATAACCAGCGACAGCCGCGATTATCGGTTTGCGAGTCGCGCGCACTGTGTCGCCTTCGTCCGCGAAAAAGTTGGACATAAACATATCAACAAAGGTCTTCTCAGACATTTCCTTGATATCAGCACCAGCGGCGAAAGCCTTGTCAGAGCCGGTCAACACGATGCAACGCACCTTGTCATTCTTATCGGCATCCAAAAGCGCTGTACTTAGTTCGCTTAATACTTGTGAATTCAACGCATTCATCGCTTCGGGGCGATTGATACGAATAAGGGCGACGTGATCTTCGATGTCGACGATCAGCGTTTCATAGGCCATGTGGTTCGCTCACTGTTGTTGCGTTCAGGCCTGTTTGCTTACCATGTGCACTGTGTGTTTCAAGCTATCTTTGACAGGTTGGACAATAGAAACTTGAGCGCCCTGATTGAACGATACGTTTGATTGACTTGCCACAACCCTCGGTTTTGCACGATTCGCCTTCGCGTCCGTAAACATCGAAGCTATGCTGAAAGTAGCCAAGGTCACCGTCCGCTTGGCGGAAGTCTTTGAGTGAGGATCCTCCTGCTTCAATAGCATCGCTGAGCACTTGCCGGATGATCGGAACCAGACTTGCGACACGCTGTTTGGAAATCTTGTTTGCTTTGCGTGTTGGGGAAATGCGGGCTCTGTAAAGTGTTTCGCAGACATAGATATTTCCCAATCCCGCAACGATAGCCTGATCCAAAAGCGCGCTTTTGATCGGGCTTCCTTTCGCAGAGAGTGCGTCAGTCAGGTAAGCTTCGTCAAAGCTGTTTCCAAGCGGTTCGGGCCCGATGGATGATAAGAGTTTGTGATGATCCGCAGTCTGAGTATTCAGAAGATCCATCGCACCAAAACGTCGCGGATCGTTGAACGTAATGCGTGCGCCATTTTCCATATGGAAGACCACATGATCATGTTTTTCTGGTGCCGGATGATCATGCGTAAACTGACCAAGTTGAGCACCTGAAATCAGCATTCGCCCTGACATGCCAAGATGAATCAGCAGCGATTCGCCTGTATCCAAGTCTGCAAGGATGTATTTAGACCGTCGCCGTAAACGTTCGATTTTGGCCCCAGTCAGACGTTCACTCATCTTGTCAGGGAAGGGCCAGCGCAGATTTGGCCTGTTTACATCTGCTTTTGCGATGCGCGCGCCCTCCATTACGGGTGCTAAGCCGCGTCTGACGGTTTCTACTTCAGGTAATTCTGGCAATTTACATCCCCGATCATTGAATTGAGCGAGCCAAAAGGGCGCATTGTATCGGGTGTGCAGCGCTCTATAACAAAGGTCAAATAAAAGGATGGATCAAACGTATGAGCGATCAGATTTCCGAAACCACACATTTTGGCTTTCAAACTGTTCCCGAGACTGAAAAAGCGGGTCGCGTGCAAGGCGTCTTCAATTCGGTCGCGTCCAAGTACGATATCATGAACGACGTTATGTCGATGGGCATCCATCGCGTTTGGAAAGATGCAATGATGGACTGGCTTGCGCCACGACCAGGCCAACGTTTGTTGGATGTTGCGGGCGGTACTGGCGATATTTCGTTTCGGTTTTTGAAGCGCGCAGGCAGCGGCCACGCGACAGTGCTGGATCTTACAGAGCCTATGCTGGTCGAGGGGCGCAAGCGTGCCGAAGCAGGTGCGATGATTGATTCGCTCGATTGGGTCGTTGGTGATGCGATGGCGCTGCCATTCGAAGATAATAGCTTTGACGTTTACACGATCAGCTTTGGCATTCGAAATGTCACCCGTCCTCAGGAAGCACTGAACGAAGCCTTTCGTGTTTTGCGTCCCGGCGGTCGCTTGATGGTGCTGGAATTCTCGCAAATCCCCAATCCCGCGATGCAATGGGCTTATGATCGCTACTCGTTCAACGTTATCCCCCCGATGGGTAAGTTGATCGCGAATGATGCGGATAGCTATCAGTACCTCGTTGAATCAATTCGTAAATTTCCCGACCAGGACATTTTTCTCGATATGGTGCGAAAGGCTGGGTTTGGAAACGCCAAGTATCGCAACCTGACCATGGGCATTGCTGCACTCCATTCTGGTTGGAAGATCTAGCAGATGCGCGGACCGCACAATATTTGGCGTCTCATCGTGACAGGCGCAACTTTGGAACGTACAGGTGCGATGGGCGTTGTCCTTGATGCCATGGATGCACCGCGTCCTTTACGTATCCTCGCCCGCACTTTGGGGTGGCCTTTCAAATGGCTCGGATACAAGGGCGATTTGAACATGCCACCTGCGCCCCGTGCGCTGACTGCGCTTGGGCCTGCTTATATCAAGTTCGGTCAAGTCCTCTCGACACGCCCAGATGTTGTTGGCGAAGAGCTTGCCGTTCAAATGCGTGTTTTGCAGGATAAACTCCCCGCATTTCCGATTGAGGTCGCCAAAAAAACGGTTACGCAAGAGTTGGGCAGACCAGCGGAGCAAGTGTTTTCAGAGTTTAGCGAACCGGTTGCTGCCGCCTCGATCGCGCAGGTTCATCAAGCAACCATCGCTGAGACTGGCGAAGTTGTCGCGGTAAAAGTGTTACGACCTGGAATCGAAAAAGCGTTTCGTAAAGACATAGACGCATTTTTCCTTGCGGCTGAGATGATCGAGTTGCTTTCACCAGCGTCTCGTCGTTTGCGGCCAACAGAGGTGATAACGCATTTCGAAGGTGTTGTTATGGGGGAGCTCGACCTTCGATTGGAGAGTTCGGCAGCATCCGAATTTGCGGCAAACACAGGTGATGACGCTGGATTTACCCTTCCAGCGGTGAAGTGGGATCTGTCCGCGCGCCGTGTTATGACCCTCGGCTGGGCTGACGGTGTTCCTTTAGGGGACAACGATGCAATTGATGATGCGGGACATGATCGTAGTGTGTTGGCATCGCGCGTTTTGGAACTGTTTTTGAAACATGCACTACGCGACGGATATTTTCACGCGGATATGCATCAAGGTAACTTGAAGGTGGCGGCAAACGGTGACATCATTGCTTATGACTTTGGGATCATGGGTCATATCGATGAATACACGCGCCGCGTTTATGCGGAAATACTCTTTGGCTTTATTCGTCGCGACTATAAGCGTGTCGCTGAGGTGCATTTTGAAGCGGGTTATGTGCCTGCTGATCGCGATGTCGAGGAATTTTCTCGTGCGCTTCGTGCTGTAGGCGAACCGATTTTTGGCATGGATTCGACGCATATTTCGATGGGTCGATTGCTGAATTACTTGTTCGACGTGACAGAACGGTTTGGCATGGAAACGCGTACAGAGCTCATTTTG
>JAHEGL010000484.1 GCA_024645145.1 Planktotalea sp. | reverse complement strand
GTCACCAACAATGACATCATCGCGCGCTTTCGTGAGGGGTATCGCTACTTCAACACCTTCGGCGGCAACCCTGTTTCCTGCGCTGCTGCAATGGCCGTTCTTGAAGAGATGGCCGCAGAAAACCTCATGGACAACGCCAAGACCGTCGGCGCTCATGCGCGTGCGCGTCTAACCAAGCTGAAAGAGAAGCACGAAATCATAGGCGACATTCGCGGCTCTGGTCTCGTCTTCGGTGCAGAAATGGTTCTGGATCGCAAAACCAAAACCCCGGCAAGCGCGCAGACTGACAAAATCATCAATGCGATGCGTCACCGTGGCGTCATCCTCTCCAAGCTTGGGCGTCATAAAAACACACTTAAAATTCGCCCGCCAATGCCCTTTTCGATCGATAACGCTGACCTCTTGTTCGACACGCTCGATGATGTCCTCAGCACAGCGTTATGAACGCCTTCGTCGAAAAAGCGCTGCATCTTTGGGGCTGGCACAGTGCTGACTATTTTCTGGTAGCCGCTCGCGAAAACGCTGTCTTTCGCATCAGGTTTCGCGGCGAAACCTATGCACTTCGCCTTCACCGCACCGGCTACCGCAAAGATACAGAACTGCATTCGGAACTTGCTTGGATGACCGCTCTCTCACAAGGTGGATTGAACGTCGCTAGCCCCATCCCAGCCCTCTCTGGCGAAACCCTTGTGACAATTGAAGACACCCAAGTTGACGCCCTCACATGGCTCAATGGTGCGCCGCTGTCTGAACATCTACCCTCTCAAAACCGCGAAGCGATTTTTCACCAGCTCGGCCAAAACATGGCCCAGCTCCACACCATCAGTGACGCATGGAGCCCTCCCAAAACCTTCCAACGCCCCGCTTGGGATCGCGCCGGTTTGCTTGGCGAAACACCCCTCTGGGATCGCTTTTGGGAGAACCTCCATCTTGATAAACAGAAACAAGCTTTCTTCCAAAAGATCCGCACCCAAGCGGACGCGCTTTTATGCGAACATGAGCAAGCTTTGGACTACGGCCTGATCCACGCAGACCTCGTTCCAACCAATGTGATGTACGACGGCACACAACTCACGTTTATTGATTTCGATGATGGCGGATTTGGGTTTCGCCTGTTTGAACTTGCAACGGCTTTGCTCAAATACATCGATGACCCCGACTACCCGGCCCTGCGCAACGCGTTGATCCAAGGCTACACCAGCAAACGGGGGATAGACTTAGAACACCTTGATTTCTTTATACTTTTGCGCGCGTTAACCTATGTAGGATGGAACATTTCGCGCATCCATGAACACGGTGGGCTAGCGCGCAACAAGCGGTTCATTGAGACTGCTACAATTTCATCTAAGTATCTGATATTAAACGATTAAATGACATATCAGACGCCCTCAAAGCTCCTTCCAAATACCCGCCAAACTGATCAGCAACTTCCGTTCCACTAAAGATCAAACGACCATCCCAAAGACCGCTTAGGTTTCGCGACGAACCATAGGTTGGGTGCGCATACGTTGGTGCCTGATCCGCCTGTGTCGCCGTCCTGGGATCAAACGCCCAGTCCTTTAACAAAAGCGCTTTTGGCTCTGCGGCCACCTCTCCAAACAAGCGGATCAATTGCGCGATGATATGACCGCTCAGCGCCTGTTCATCTGTCCGGTCGCGCGGCGAAACCCCTATAAAACCGAACAGAGCAAAGGGTCCACCGGTCTCTGGTGATGCGTCATGGATTTCTACCATAGGCCCTCGTCGGCTCATCACTTCCCCAGACAGCCCAGCGTCTCGCCAAAATGCCGTTTCGTAGACAGCGACAGCCTTCGCTTGACCGGCCATCCAAGTCGGCACATTGGCCATCGCACTGCATGCGTTATCGGGCAAAGGGGGATCAAACGTAACCTGCGCAGCGATGCGTGGTGGCATTGCAAAAACGACTTTGTCAAAGCTGGAGGTTTCGCCGCGAAACATCGCCCTGATATTGGAACCGTCATACGAAAGCGCGCTTACTTCAGAATTCAAAGCCCGCTTGCTTTGCGGAATTTGCTCAACAAGCGCATCAATCAAGGCAGACAGTCCACCGCTGACACGCCACGAACCCGCCATTGAAGACAGGACCGCACCACGTTGAACTTGACCGCGTTCATCCTCAAAAATCAAATCACCTGTAGCGTATTGCTCGAACGCTTTTAGGCCGAACCACTCAATCAACGCCGCTATCTTTGGCTGCCCAGACCAGAACCAAGCTGGACCCATATCGAACGACCCGTCGCCCACATGCTGCGTCTTTATGCGGCCTCCAAAGCGGGCGCGCGCGTCTAGCAATAAATAATCGCGCCCTTGGCGTTCCAGCATATCCGCAAGCGTCAGGCCAGAAAGCCCGCCGCCAATAATCAATGTTCGGTTAGAGCAAATGACCTGTCTTCATCCAGAGTGTCGCGCCCTCGTCACCAGCAATCAAACTCAGCGCGTCCTCATCAGGTAAACGCAGCCAACTGCCCTGCCCCAAGGTTTCGCCGCGAAACCTCACCGATCCTGAGAGCAGCAAAACTTCGGTGCCACCCTGTTCTGAACTCTCAATGTTTGCGCCCGCCTTCAACGAAGCATAGCGGACCAACTCACGCGCGTCGCGGAACAGTTCAGCGCTTGCAACACCCTCTTCGAAAGCGCCAAGCTCTTCCTCCATAGTTTTGCGAAATTGGGTGCGATCTTCCATATCGAATTGCCACAACTTCACAAAGATCGTGCAGCCCTCAGCAGAGCTGGGCGTATGCGCTGTTGTTGGCGGATTACGCACATAAGTGCCTGCTGGATAATCACCATGCTCATCCTGAAACACGCCTTCGAGTACGATAAATTCTTCGCCACCCGTGTGGGTGTGGGCGGAAAAGCGACTGCCCTTTGCGTAACGCACAATGCTAGTTGCGCGGGCGACTTCATCGCCGATACGGTCCAGCATGCGACGATCAACACCTTTCATAGGCGATGCAACCCAATCGAGTTTTTCTGAATGTACGATGACCGAAGCGTCAAAATCAGCGTTAAGTTCCATCGGAAGCCCTTTCAAAATCTATGACTTAGAAAAGGTGATTCCAACGACAATGCAAGGGGTGCAACACAGCTTCAACGCGGCGTGATAGGTTTCGGGGCGAAACCTATCAGCTTAGTCCGTGGGCTTCTCGAGCAAATACGCGAGGTGTTCTATCGCGCTTTCGATCAGGTCTTTGTCCAGCGCTTTGCCCCCAATTCGGATCATGTGGCAGTTGCTGTCATGGGCATGGCACAGCGTCACACCAGAAGAAAGAACCCGCGTATCCCCCTGCCAAGTAGGTTTCGCGGCGAAACCTGTGGGCCGGCCACCGCGCGCAGGATCTTTGCGCGACTGTGCTTCTTGCGCCCCAATGATGGCCTCAGGCGCTATCCATTCATGCTCTGCATTCTCGAATGTGCCGCGGGACAGCACATCGCGCAAATCAGCTTCCGCCCCGTTTCGCAATGCATTGACAAGTCTTATACCATCGCGTTCTTTCAGCGCTTCGGGATAAATCAGCAGATAACCCAGCTCTTCAAAGATCAAAGCGCGCATCAACGGCAAAGCCTTGTCGCGTGCTGGCTTCAAAAACAAGTTCAAAACGGATCTGACACTCGAAGTCGCCTGCCTTGGGCAATGGTGCGCGCGGGCC
>JAHEGL010000027.1 GCA_024645145.1 Planktotalea sp. | reverse complement strand
CTGCCTTGGCTGGATCCGTGGTGGTCTGGCGATGGCTGCGATTGGTGCTTGCGGATTGTTAGCGGCGATCTCCGGATCGAACGCAGCAACGACGGCTACTATCGGTTCGATGTTGCACCCTGAAATGGTCAAAGGCGGCTATGATGAGCGCTTCTCGGCAGCGACTGCTGCTGCGGGAGGCACGGTGGGTATCATTATTCCACCTTCGATCATTTTTATCGTTTACGGCTTCCTGATGAACTTGCCGATCTCTGATCTGTTCATCGCGGGCATCGTACCCGGGGCCTTGATGGTTCTGGCTATGATGGCGACGTGTTTCGTCGTTTGCTCTATCAACGGTTGGGGCATCATCATTGCACTGTCTTTCACGCGCGTCTTGAAAACAGCAGTTGGCGCATGGCTTGGCTTCTTCGCAATCGGTCTGGTTCTTTGGGGGATTTACACTGGTAAGTTCTCACCCACTGAGGCTGCTGGCGTAACCGTTGGCTTTGGTATCATCGTCGCCCTTGCCAGTTATCCGCTGAACAAGATCATGGGCACGACTGAGGACACACCAATCGAGGAACGTTCCATCAGCTCGATGTTCGTTGTTGAAGGCTTTACGCTGAAAGACATCCCGTCAGTTGTTGTGCGCTCGGCTCAGATCTCTGGCATCTTGGCGCCGCTGATTGCTGTGTCTGTTGTGATGCAGCAAATCCTGTCGCTCCTTGGGGCGCAGGAAGTGATTGGCGGCTTTGTGACGGGCATGGGTGGCTACTACCCTGTTCTGTTCACCGCGATGGCGATTGTTTTCGTGGCTGGCATGGTACTTGAATCCCTGCCTGTGACGATCATTCTCGCACCGATCTTGGCCCCTATCGCGGCAAGCGTTGGTGTTGATCCGATCCACTTCTCGGTGATCTTCCTAGTGGGTGCATCGATTGGCTTCATCACACCGCCTTACGGTCTGAACCTTTATGTCGCATCCGGTGTAACTGGGGTTCCGTATTTCAGGCTACTTCGGTATTCCACGTTGTACCTTGTGGCGTTGATCACTGTTTGGATTACAGTCGCACTTGTCCCAGATTTGGCGCTATACTTGGTGCCGAGTAGATAAAGAGTTCTGATGCCTGACGACCTTCAAAAAACGCAAGAGACGCAGATTCCTACGAACCTGCGCCTTTTGCTAGTGGTTGAAGAAATCGCCAAGGCAGGTACTCCTTTGAAGCCCATGCAGCTGAGTGGCGCGCTTGGGCTTCCTAAACCAACCATCCATCGGCTTTTGCAAACTGCAGAGGCCGAAGGATTTCTACAGCGTGATCTTGATGGGCGTTCTTATGGGCCAGGTCCGCGACTTCGCCAGATTGCAGTGCACACGATGTCGTCTGAACGGTTACGTACAGGGCGTTTGGCAATCCTCAAATCCGTTGCTGAAGAGATTGGCGAGACCTGCAACCTCGCGACACCGGATCGCGAAGGTATGACTTATCTTGATCGTGTCGAAACGAAATGGCCTTTGCGCATTCAGCTTCCTATCGGCACGCAAGTACCATTCCATTGCACTGCCAGTGGCAAAATGTATCTCTCGACACTGCGCGAAAGTACCTTGGATGCTGTTTTGAATTCGCGGCCATTGGAAAGCTTGACCGAGCGCACCATCGTTTCACACGATGGACTGCGACAAGAATTGGCAGACACACGAAAGCGGGGATACTCGCAAGACGATGAAGAATTTATGTTGGGCATGACAGCTATCGCCGTGCCAGTGAACGACAGCACGGGCCGCTTGATGGCGACTTTGTCCGTTCACGCGCCCGAACAACGCCATTCTGTCGCGGATTTGGCGAAGTTTTTGCCCGACCTCAAAAATGCGGCAGAGAAATTGTCAGAATTGCACAGCAATTAACTTACGGGCGGCGCACCACCTGCTTCGGTCGCTTTGGCGATGTAATCTTTCAAATCACCAACTGCCTGATCATCCAGCTCCAAATCATTCGGCTGCGCAAGGATATCCTGCCAAATTCCAGTAGCACGGGTAGTCGCATCAAGTTCACCGCGCTCTTGCCACGTGCCGTAGTTGGAATAATCCGCGACGAGAGGCTCATAGAATTCGGTTTGATACCGCTCCATCGTGTGCGGTGTGCCAAAGAAGTGGCCGCTGGGTTGCACATCGGCTATGGCATCAAGGCCAAGGTCTGCACCCGCAGTCTCGCCCGCAGCGCAAAGCTCTGCCACCATCTGCAGCACTTCCATATCTGTGATCAATTTCTCGTACGACACGGTCAAACCGCCCTCAAGCCAACCCGCAGCATGAATGATCACGGTCGCCCCCGCCATGAGACAACCCCATGTGCCAAACTGCGTTTCATTGGCCGCCTGAACATCATTGAGGTTTGCCGCACTTCCCGAAGCAGAGCGCCAAGGCAAACCGATCAAACGGGCAAGTTGCCCCGTAGCCAAAGACGCGCGAAAATGTTCGGGCGTGCCGAAAACAGGTGCGCCTGACTTCATATGAACATTAGACGTGAATGTACCGTAACACACAGGTGCCCCTGCATTACTAAGCTGCGTTAAAGCGATTGCAGCCAGAGCTTCTGTATGGCTCAACGTAATCGCCCCTGCTACTGTGATAGGGGCCATCGCACCCATCAACGTAAAGGGCGTCACGATACTGAGCTGACCTGCCTTCGCAAAATCGATCAAGCCTTGCGCCATTGGAATATCAATGGTGCGCGGTGAATTGGTATTGATGATCGTGTAACACTGCGCGCCACTGGCGAATTGAGCGTCTGATAAGCCACGAAAACCACGCAGCATCTCAAAGCTCTGCTCTACTTGCGGGGTGCCACGCGAAAACACGAATGGAACTTTATCTGTGAGGGTCATCTGTGCTTCCATCGTCGCGTAGTGACGCAAATGGATTGGGATGTCCTGTGGTTCAATCAAAGGCGGGATCATGTGCATGACATCGAAATGCTGGGTCAACCGCGTGAGATCTTGGTAGTCTTGCCAAGTGCCTGGGCGACGCCCTTTTACCCGATCCGTTGCGTGGGGTGCACCGGCCCCAGGTTGAAAGACCAGACTGCCCAACTCAAGAACAATATCACGATCCCGCGCACCACCTGCAACTGCGATCGATTTAGGTGCACTCGCGAGAGCTGCCTCTATGATCTCACGACCAATGAAGACCATTTCAGTGCTGTCATCGACCTTCGCGCCACCTTGTCGAAAAATGTCACGCGCCTCGGGTAAGAGCACTTTGATGCCTAGAATTTCAAGCATGTCCAAAGCCGCATTATGCATTTGCGCAATATGATCGTCGCTGAACGCTTTCATCGGCTGGAACGGGTTTTTCAGATTGCGATAATCGACTTTGCGCTTTGGCGTCGCATCAGCGGCACGCCGAGCCTTGCGTCCCTGTCTCACACGCGCATCGCTTTGCCAGCAGAGTCATAAGGCGACGGCACAATAACTTTTGCCGCGCGTTCAACACCGACAATATGCACACTCAGCTCAGCGCCGATGTTAGCACTCCCTGCATCGACCAAGGCCATCGCGAAAGACTTTCCAAGCGTATGGCCGTAGCCACCAGAAGTCACAAAGCCAACCTTCTTGCCCTGATCCCAGATCGGTTCATAGCCACTTGCGTCTGCACCATCTGCGTCCACCTCAAGCGTGACTTGGACCTGCGCAGGGCCGTTGCCGTCACGCTCTGCAATCGCAGCGTCGCGGCCAACAAACCCTTCTTTATCAAAGTCGATCCAACGATCCATCGCGGTCATGCCGGGCGTGTAGCCTTGGGTGAATTCAGCAGACCAAACGCCATATGATTTCTCCAAACGCAAACTCATCATTGCGTTAAAGCCGATCTCTTTGATGTTCAAATCAGCGCCAGCTGCCAACAGGGTTTTGCGCAGGGTGATATGGTCGCCCATGCGGCAATGAATTTCATACCCCAGCTCACCGGTCACCGACATGCGCCCAACCTTGCAGCGCAGCATCCCGATATCGAATGCGCCACATCCCATGAAAGGCAGCGCACCGACAGGGCCGTCACTGAGCTTTTCAATAACCTTGCTTGCATTCGGACCAGAGAGCGAGAAGCCGCACATTTCATCGCCCAAGTCTTTTACTTGTACATCAGCGCCCATGTGATCGTCAAACCAGCGCATGTGCCAACGGCGCAAGTAGTAGCTGCCCATGATCCACCATGTGCCATCGCCCCAGTTGAACAGGGTAAGATCACCTTTGAGGCGACCATCTTCGCCCAGCGCGACAGCCAGTCGTGATCTCCCTGGCTTGGGTAATTTGGTCGCAAAAATGGTATTGAGCCACGTTTCAGCGCCCTCGCCCGACACTTCAAAGCGCGAAAAGCCTGAGATGTCCAAGAGACCCACATTTTCACGCACGGCTTTGCATTCTGCCGCGACAATATCGAACGCATTGGAACGCTTAAGCGAAGGCGTTTCTTCAAATCCTTTGCCCCCGAAATAAAGCGGTACTTCTAAATCCCAGCTTTGGCCCCACTGACAACCCGCTTCTGTCATATCACTATACGCAGGCGCCATTTTCAAAGGACGACCTGCAGGAAGTTGTTCATTCGGATAGGTCATCACGAAACGGCGCGTGTAGAACTGACCCGTTGTTTCTTTGATATACTGCTTGTTTTCAGCCCAGACACCGTAACGCGCGACATCCATACCGTAGACATCCGCCTCCGGTTCGCCATTGATGATCCATTCTGCCAGCGATTTACCAACACCGCCACCTTGCAAGAAGCCCGCCATAACAGCGCAAGCACACCAATATCCACGCTTGCCCGGCACCGGACCAACCAGTGGGTTGCCATCAGGTGAAAACGTAAACGCACCATTCACCCATGTTTTAACACCTACGTTTTGCAAATCTGGGTAGCGTTCAAAGCCCAGGATCAGCTCTTTCTCGATACGATCGGTATCTTCCTGTTGCAGCTCGAAACCGTATTCCCAAGGTGCGCCATCCATCATCCAGTGCTGATGGTCGACTTCATATATGCCAAGCAACAGACCTTTCTGATCTTGCCGCATATAGGTGAACCCTTCGAGGTCCACGGTCATTGGAACCTCGAAATCCAGCTCTTCCAGTTTGGGGATGGTATCGGACACCAGATAATGATGATTGAGCGGTGAAACCGGTAGTTCAATGCCAGCCATGCGCCCAACTTGCTTGGCCCAAAGGCCCGCTGCATTGACCACGTGTTCGCAGGTTATCGTGCTCTTCTCAGTCACAATTTCCCAGCCTTCAAGGGTCTGGTTCAATTCCAGAACACGGTTGTGCTCTACAACTTCAGCACCATATTTTTTAGCGGCCCCTGCATAGGCATGCACTGTTCCAGTCGTATCAACGTATCCTTCGCGATCTGCCCACATACCACCAAGCAGACCTTCGCCTGACATGATCGGATTTAGTTCGACCGCTTCTTCGACTGAAACAAGACGACAATCCTCAATCCCGATGGATTGGAAAGTGCGATACGCAGATTGCAACCATTCCCAACGATCTGGCGTACCTGCCATTGTCAGGCCACCTGTCATGTGCAGCCCAATGTTCTGGCCGCTTTCTCGCTCGATCTCGCTGAGCAGATCAATCGTATAGGCCTGCAATTGCGCGATATTTGGATCGGCGTTGAGCGCATGAATGCCACCTGCGGCATGCCAAGACGAGCCCGCTGTGAGAACAGAACGTTCAATCAGACACACATCAGACCAACCCATTTTTGCAAGGTGATAGAGAACAGAGGTGCCAACAACGCCCCCACCAATAACAACAACTCTGTAATGAGATTTCATGATAAGGCCCTTTTCAAACGTCGCACTCAGTGGACATGTTCAAAGGTCGTCTGTTTCCACTCTAATCCAAAAACGACACATGGCGTCGCTAACTTTTCCTCCACGCTTCGGGCGTTTGACCACTCCACGCGCGAAATGCCCGAAAAAATGCGCTAGGTTCAGCATAGCCCAAACGATTGGAAATCTCGCTCACCGGCAGATGCGTTTCGCGCAATAGCGTCTGCGCACGTTCCCGTTTGAGATCGGCCTTGAGGCTACGATAGCTATGGCCTTGCTGCGCAAGCTGACGTCGCAATGTCGCCGCAGACATATCAAGCCGCTGCGCGAGATTTGGCAGCGTCGGCCAGTCCATTGGTTCTTCTGCCTTGAGCACTTTCATCACAGCGCTCACCGTTCCCTCATTGAACTTGTATCCTATCAAAAACGTCCCCGGCGCAGCATGGAGGAAACGCTTCAAAGCAGCCTCGCTTCTGTTCACGGGCCGCTTGAGATAGCTCGCGTCAAATCGGAGCGCGCCAATCGGTGCTTTGAATTCGACAGGCGCGCCGAAAAACTGCCGGTAGTCCTTTTTGTGCCATGGTGCGATGCATGTAAAACTAAGCGATTGCAACGGGATACGTGCATCCGCCAACCAACAAGTTAAACCATGCAAAATCACCCAATAGGTGCGATAGGCGAAGGCACTGCGGTTATCTCGGCTATCATGAAGCGTGATTTGCGCCGTACCTTGGATCACATCAAGCGTCCCATAGGGCTCATCAATTGCAACTTTGAGAAACCTAAGCGCTCGCTGTAAAGCGACTTCGACAGTGGGCGCGGTACGAACAGCATGTGCCATTAGGGTGAAGCTGCCCGGGCGCATCGGGCGCGCGGCGTTGCCGAAAAACTCATCGTTCATCGCCTCCGCAATTCCAAGCCACAAGCGACCAAACGCCTCTGGACTCACCTTCCCACCACTAGGGGCATCAATCTGTGCCCGTGCGAGAAGTGCGTTGATATCGACGTTGCCACGCCGTGCGCAGTCCAGCGCTTCACTGACAAATGCGTTGGAAATGAACGTTTCAGACACGTGAATATCGCATGGCATAATAGCTCACTTAATTGAATTTAATTGATCATAGTTTGCCACTTTCTCCTCGTCTATAGTCACACGACACACCGCAAAGGAACGCACCCATGAGCGCCATTGACCCAATCGTTATCGCATCTTCAGCACGCACACCTATGGGTGGATTTGAAGGTGATTTCGCCTCCGTCACCGCTGCTGAACTTGGATCTGCTGCGATCAAAGCCGCCGTCACGCGCGCAGGTATCGCCCCTGAGGACGTGGAAGAAGTCGCCTTTGGCAATGTCTTGAGTGCAGGCCAAGGCCAAGCCCCTGCTCGACAGGCTGCTCTAGCCGCGGGCCTTCCTCTTGGTGCGACGTGTACGACCCTGAACAAAATGTGTGGCTCTGGCATGAAAGCTGCGATGTACGCTCATGATATGTTGGTTGCTGGCTCCGCTGATATGATTCTAGCGGGAGGAATGGAGAGCATGTCAAATGCACCCTACCTGATGCCCAAAGCCCGCGCAGGTTTGCGCATGGGGCATGCCGAACTCAAGGATCACATGTTCTTTGACGGATTAGAGGACGCCTACGACAAGGGACGCCTCATGGGGACATTTGCAGAGGATTGCGCTGAAAGTTTCAAATTCACCCGTGAGGCACAGGATGATTATGCATTCGCTTCGTTGGATCGCGCGGTCGCCGCAATTGACGGTGGGTATTTCGATGCAGAAGTCACACCCGTTTCGGTCAAGTCTCGCTTTGAAGACGTGCTGATAACAACCGATGAGCAACCCGCCAAGGCCAAACGCGATAAGATCCGCAAGCTGCGGCCCGCCTTTCGCAAAGATGGTACAGTGACTGCAGCGAACTCTTCTTCGATTTCGGACGGTGCCGCTGCACTAGTTATGATGCGCGCGTCAGAGGCGGAAAAACGCGGACTAACCCCGCTCGCACGCATGGTTGGCCACGCGAGCTATGCGGATAAACCAGGGCTATTTCCAACCGCGCCGATCGGCTCATTGACGAAGCTGGCGGACAAAACTGGATGGGCGTTGTCTGACGTCGATCTATTTGAAATCAACGAAGCCTTCGCCGTTGTCCCAATGGCCGCGATGCACGCACTAGATTTGCCACATGATAAAGTGAACGTGCACGGCGGTGCCTGTGCCCTTGGCCACCCCATTGGTGCTTCTGCCGCGCGCATCATGGTGACGCTCATCGGCGCGCTACAAGCAAAAGATATGAAACGCGGCATAGCCTCCGTCTGCATTGGTGGCGGCGAAGCAACAGCAGTCGCATTGGAGATGATGCAATGATCCTGAACGAAACCCAAGACGCGATCCGCGAAATGACCCGCCAGTTTGCACAGAATGTGCTCTGGCCTACTGCGCCTGAGCGTGACCGCACAAGTGCCTTTCCACGCGCAGAGATTGATCAAATGGGGGAACTTGGCCTCATGGGCATGTTGGTTCCCGAAGAATACGGCGGCTCTGAAACAGGCGCTGTCGCATATGCTTTGGCGCTTGAAGAAATCGCAGCCGGCGATGGCCCTGTATCCACAATTTTGTCTGTGCACAGTTCTGTCGGCTGCGTGCCAATCTTGAACTACGGGACAGAGGCGCAAAAACAAAAATACCTGCCCAGATTAGCAAGCGGCGAATGGGTTGGTGGCTTTGCACTTACCGAACCGCAAGCAGGCTCTGACGCCTCTAATCTTCGAACGACTGCCGTGCGCGATGGGGATCACTATGTGCTTAACGGGGCCAAGCAGTTCATCACCTCTGGCAAGAACGGCAGCATGATCATCGTTTTTGCCGTCACGAACAAAGACGCAGGCAAGCGCGGCATTAGTGCTTTCATCGTCGAGACAGATACGCCCGGCTATGAAGTTGTCCGCGTGGAGGATAAACTAGGCCTGAATTGCACCGATACGTGTCAGTTGGCCTTCAATGATATGCGCATCCCTGTCGAAAATATGCTGGGTGAAGAGGGCCAAGGTTACAAAATTGCACTCGCCAATCTGGAGGGCGGACGCATCGGCATCGCGGCGCAAGCTGTTGGCATGGCGCGCTCCGCACTAAAAGCCGCGCGTGATTACGCGACAGAGCGCACTGCGTTCGGCACTGCTATTGCCAATCACCAAGCCGTTGGTTTCAAATTGGCGGACATGGCGACGCAAGTGGAAGCAGGGCGTCAACTCGTCCTGAACGCAGCCGCAATGAAAGAGGCGGGTATTCCCTGCCTCAATGAAGCGTCCATGGCGAAACTTTTCACCTCAGAAATGGCAGAACGCGTCTGCTCAGATGCGATCCAAATCCATGGTGGCTATGGCTACTTGTCCGACTACCCTGTTGAACGCATCTACCGAGATGTACGGATCTGCCAAATTTATGAGGGAACCAGCGACATCCAACGCCTTGTCATCGCGCGAAACCTGGATCAGGTCGCCTGATCCTCATTTTTATCTTCAACAAGATCTCGTTTCACCCACGTCTCAACGCCGCGCTTGATATCAATGATCTTGGCTCTTGGGCCGCTCAGGGCAAACGTTTTCGCTGCAGCGATGTTGCCACTTTTGAACAAGGGTTTCGCCGCACGCGCTAGCCCACCAAACAAGGGCGCACGAACGACACCATTCGCCAACATGCTCGCGTAAAGATCCGCCGCGACAGTTTGCGAAACACCAAGCTGCTGCGCGAGCAAGGCAGGCGATGCCCTGTTTTGCGCACGCTTAATCGCGACGGCCCATGCATACAGTGGGCCCGTCTTTACAGCGCTCGTCGCCTTAGCCGGCAGAGGAAGCGGTAAAGCCATCGCAACAGCACCACCAAAAAGAGTTGTATTGAATGTTCGTCTATTCATGCTGACTATATGGGGACGCTACTCATCAATTGCGAGTCATTCGCAAAAAATTCTTCCCCTCTCACTAAATATTCTTGGGGGTCTGGGGGTGAAACCCCCAGCCGGTCGGATTGCTCAAGCAATCCGAAATACCTTAAAGAACTTTAATGACGTCCTTATCAATCGCGAGCATATATCCTTTGCGCGCGATGTTCTTCACCAACAGCTCACTCACCATCTGATTGCCAAGCCCGTCTCGCAACCGCTTAATCCGCGTCGCACCCGCTGCTTCTTCGCAATCTGTGCTGCTACGCCCAGAAATGACAGCTTCTATCTCAACGCCGGTCATCACTTCGTCATCCATGCGAGCCTCGGCCAAAACCGACAAAGTCTCCATCGCGGCGTCCGTCAGCTTGAAACCCATGTTGTTGAGGTAGACCGTCTTCTCCTCACGCGAGATCAAAAGCGAAGACACTTGAATCCCCGAACGTTCAATTTGCGCCATTCGGCGGTTTAACACGATCAGCATCACCAAAAACACAACTGCCGCGATAAGCAATGACGTCGCAAAAAGCAGCAAAACGAAAATTACGAAACGGTATGACGCAAGAGTTTCTGAAAACGACGTGCCTGATTGTGCCAAAATTTCAAGCAGCTTGATCTCAGCCTGACTGCTCAGATCATCATTCTCGACAAAGATCTGTTCCACCCGCAGATTAAACGCATTCGCATCTGGCAGGGTCGCAAATAAGATGATCGCTGCGATCAACAAAATACCAACAATCGCCGCCAAACCAATGACGACGATCCGATTACCTGTCCGCCGCGATGCGGCCGCTGTTGCTGTTGCTGGTTCGTCTTGCAAAATCGATCTCCTGCTTAGCTCTCGGAGACTGACAAAACCTTCAGCAATGTCCAGCCTTTTGCAGCCAGTTCTGCTTTTACTATCGCCTCTGCAGCCGCAATCGTGCAAGGGCCAGATACAGTGATCGAGCTTTGTTCAAGGCGCAAAGGGTTGTCCTGCTTGGCCTTATAAACCGCGGTACAGTCAGCCAAAGCAGCGCTTGCAAAAAGCGAAAGCGCGCTGGCCAGGACTAGGGGTGTGATACAATGCTTCATGACACCCTAAATGCGCCGTGCAGCGATGTTTTTCAATAACATTGGGTGTTTAGAGGACTGCTATTCGATAACAATGCGATGATATTGCCTGCCAAAGCGGGTTGCCCCCAGTTTGATCCCATCAAGCCCGCCAATCACTGGCAGGCACCAACCAAGTCAGGATCAAACACATGCATCGTGCTTTTATTTCTACAGTTGTCGCAACGGCTCTCGCTTTCACAGGCATTACATCGAGCATGGCTCAAGCGGGTGAATACCGCTATGTGCCAGCACCCCAGCCACGCTCTCAAACCCATGTCGATCCAGTTGCTGCAACCATTGCTGGGATCGCTGCTTTGGTGATTGTCGGTAAAGCAATCGAAAACAACAAGAAGCGGTCCAGTAAAAATCATCGCAAAGAAAAAGACTATGCGCGGCCACAAGTGACCCATAATAAGCAAAAAGCGCATAAGCGTGGACACGGTTCCAGACATCAAAACGCGCAGCGCTCCCATCGCAACAATTGGTACGACAATGACCGCCGTGGTCATGGCGTGCGCAACGGACATAACGGTCACCGCCAACAACGTGCCCACAACAATCAGCGTGCAAATGAATGGCACCGTCACGGCAATGGCCATGGTCACAAGCATCCACACGGTCCACGCCACCACCGCGGCCGTCACTAATATCGCTTGAGCAGAGCCTGGCGCACACTTCGAGCGTCGGGCGCAAAGGAAGCGCGCAGTAGGACATGGCTGCGCGCTTTTTTCTTTATCTAAGCGGTGTGTTTGAACACGAACTACGCGATTAAGCGGAATGCTTCCTCAGTTTCGGGCGCATCTTCAACTACCATCGGCCACGCATGCGGCGCGACGTTGTGCGCATGAAACTCCGCCTCGACACCAAAGCGGTGAAGCACATTTGCAAAACTCTCAATCTCGTCCCTGAAGATCTCCACTTTGCTATAAAGGATAAGATTAGGGGGTGCGCCTTCAAAGCTACCATTTTCCGGCGAAATCTCAGGCGCGTTGATCGCAGTCTGCCCTGCATACATCTTTGCTGCGCGCGTGGTCCAAGCACGTGAGAGAATCACATCCTGTGCGCTCAGCTCATCTACAGACGGATAAGACATGTTTAGATCAAGCCAAGGGGACAGCGTCACCGCGCAAGCAGGCATCGGTCTTTGCTTTGCGAGCAATCGGTGGAGTAAGGCAAGTACCAGACCCCCACCCGCGCTTGTCCCTGCAAGCACGATCCTATCGGCAGCGACCCCGCTCGCGCGCAACGCTTCGTAGGCGGCTTCAGCATCATCCACAGCCGCAGGGTAAGGCGCGTTAATCGCTGTAGTGTATTTCGCAGAAATCACCATCGCAGCGCAGCTGATCGCAAGTCGACGCGCATCATCTTCGTTCGCACGCGGACTACCAAAAGTCTAAGCGCCACCATGGAAATAAAGGATGCAAACGTTCTGATCCGTAGATTTTTCTTTGAGCATATTAGGCGTGACACGCAAACACTAGATGTCACCTAATTTCATTGAGGTCGATGTCGCAACCTCATAGTGCGGACCCTTTGCGGGCGCGCGCTTATTTGTCAGCCAATTGATGAAGCGTTGTGACGGGATGAACTGCAGTATCGGTTTGAGGGTTCGCCGGAGCCTTTTGTTGGCAGCCCGTAGTTCCGGTGAATGAGAGTCCGGGTTCATATACAGATCACTCTTTGCTTTTCGTTCAATGTGCGACGTCTTAAATGGAATGCACTAGGTCACAGGCTTGAAAGGCATCCCATGAGCATCGTAGGGCCAGATTATTCGTTTGAACAGAGAGCACAAGCGCAAGGGCTACCCATTGTGGCTGGCGTTGATGAGGTCGGGCGCGGCCCGCTGGCAGGTCCCGTGACAGCTGCGGCGGTTATCCTTGATCCTATGCGCATTCCACAGGGTTTGAACGACAGCAAAAAGCTTACCGCCAAAAAGCGCCAAGCGCTGCATGACGAACTTTTGCTTTGTGCGGACGTGAGTATCGCGCATGCGAGCGTAGAAGAGATTGATGAGTTAAACATCTTGCGCGCCTCTCATCTTGCGATGGAGCGGGCGGTTGCGGGACTGAAACAGCAGCCAGATCACCTTTTGATTGATGGAAACATGATTCCGCGCGGTTTGACCGGCTCAACCGAAGCGATTGTGAAGGGAGATAGTCGTTCCGTGTCGATTTCTGCTGCCTCAATTGTGGCCAAAATCTGTCGAGATTATGTCATGTGGGATTTGGCGCAACACTACCGTGGATATGGCTGGGAAACGAACGCAGGTTACCCGTCAAAAAGTCACAAATCTGCATTGGAAAAACTGGGTGCCACCCCACACCATAGACGTTCGTTCAAACCAGTACACAACATCTTGTATCAAGAAAAATAACTAACTTATTGTTGAGAAAAAGAAATTGACCACGAATCAGGTTTGACTCACATTGGGTCTCAACCACAGAGCGAAAAATCGCCGGGACATGAGGCACGATATGACAGACCAAAAGCTGGCGCAGAGCACTGCTGCGCTACCCCTAAACACGATTCAATCTGGCGATTGCATCGAAGTGATGAACAGCCTACCAGAGAATTCGATCGATCTGATCTTTGCTGATCCACCCTACAATTTACAGCTCAAAGGTGATCTGCGCCGCCCCGATAACTCCCGCGTTGATGCGGTTGATGATCATTGGGACCAATTTTCCTCGTTCGCCGCCTATGATAGGTTTACCCAAGACTGGCTCAAAGCGGCACGTCGATTGCTCAAACCCAACGGGGCTATTTGGGTAATCGGATCTTATCACAACATCTTTCGGGTTGGGTCTGCTTTGCAGAACGCAGGTTACTGGATCCTGAACGATGTGGTTTGGCGCAAGTCGAACCCGATGCCAAATTTCCGTGGCAAACGCTTCACGAATGCGCATGAAACGATGATCTGGGCTTCTAAATCTGAGGGCGCAAAATATACGTTTAACTACGAAGCGCTGAAATCGTTAAATGAGGGCATTCAAATGCGCTCTGACTGGGTTCTTCCAATTTGCACCGGTCACGAACGTCTCAAGGATGAAGCGGGTGACAAAGCGCACCCGACACAAAAACCCGAAAGCTTGCTCCACCGCGTGATCGTGGGGTCTACAAATCCTGGCGATGTTGTCCTCGATCCATTCTTTGGGACAGGCACAACAGGTGCGGTGGCCAAGATGCTTGGCCGTGAATACATCGGGATCGAGCGTGAAGAAGCCTATCGCAAAGTCGCGACGCAACGCATCAAAGCGGTTCGCAAGTTTGATCGCGAGGCATTGCAAGTTTCGACCTCAAAACGCGCTGAACCACGCGTTCCATTTGGTCAGTTGGTTGAGCGCGGTATGCTGCGCCCTGGTGAAAACCTCTATTCAATGAACAATCGTCATAAGGCAAAAGTACGCGCTGATGGCACACTGATCGGAGATGATGTCAAAGGCTCAATCCACCAAGTTGGTGCCGCGCTAGAAGGCGCCCCAAGCTGCAACGGTTGGACCTATTGGTCATTCAAACGCGATGGCAAAATGGTTCCAATTGATCTGCTGCGTCAGCAAATCCGATCGGAGATGGCTGAAAAGCCGACTTAGACAAAGCAACACTTTTAAAGAACACCGCCGGTGCCTGTGTCCTGACTTCGCAGCACCTACTAACCCCGCCTTGTCTACAGGGCGGGGGCTTTTCGCGTTTTAAGACCAGCCTGATTGGGACGCTTTTCATTACTTTTCGGTTTTAGCGATGATACCATCACAGCGTTTGACGCAAACCATGTTTGAATTTCCGACGTCAGATAGAGCTCATTCATGATTTTGCGATCGAGTTTGTCGCTAAAAGTAATGATGCTGAACTCACTCACAGAGTTCTGCAAAGAGGCCGAAAACTCTCGCGTTCCGACAACCAGTCGCATATTTCCCGGTGCTGCTTTCACGTCCAAAACATCAATTTCCAAACTGCCATGAAGCGGAACGAAGCGCGCGGCGGATGACCCTAAAATGCTAATGTGCCCTGCGATTTCTATGTGTCTTACAAATAGGACAGCCGGAATTTTGCAGTATCTTCTGTTGTCCAAGAAAGGGAAGGCCAGCACATAGGCCTTCCAAAGGAACACAATCAAACTGATCAAGCCAAGCAACACAAAAAACACGAGTGAAAGGTTGAAGTAGGACCTTGCATCAGCACCCGTCCAGCCGCGAAATGGATTTGTGAAATTGAAATCAAACCGCTCAAGAATGAGCCGTTTATTCACGCCTATAGACGCCTGATTTATCAATTGAGGACTTATGCAAAGCTCTTCAAATATTTGCGCTGCTTTTTCTATATTTCGCACGCTTAGCACCTGCGCGTTGCGACGTCCTGAAAGCTGCAGGACCGCAAACTCATCAAGGATTCGGTTCAAGAACGGCGCATGTATGGTTTGGTTGTTGGCTGCCAAAACAGGAAAGATGGTCAATAGATTTAGTCGTGAGAGTCCGCGCCCTAGAAGTCTGTTTTGCGTTTCACTCAGCGGAGCACCTGTCAAAAAAAACGCGGTGGTTTGTATGCGCACTTGATCGAAGGCGCGTTTTTCTTCGCACAGCGCCGATGCGATCGACCCAAAAACCGACGACACGCTTAAAAACACTACGAACGAAACAGCATGAAATTTTCTCACAAATTTCCTTTCAACCCACCGCTGCGCTTCTCATCGCTCATAAGCATGAAATTCTGGCAAACTGTCTTCGAAGCTTCAAAAATAGAACCTGAAGAATGCAGAAAATTGATTTTAAAAAGTCGCTAAAAGAACTCTATGCGCCAAAGTCGAAAGAGTTCGTTTTGGTTGACGTGCCAAAGATGAAATTCATCATGATCGATGGCCATGGGGTTCCAGAAGGAACGATTTATTCGGATGCTGTATCATGGCTCTACAGTGTAAGTTACCCACTAAAATTCCTGTCTAAACAGCTTTTTGAGAGAGATTATGTCGTCCCCCCGCTTGAAGGGCTGTGGTGGGCTGAAGACATGAGCGCATTCACACAAGATCGCAAAGAAGAATGGCTGTGGAGCATGATGATCATGCAGCCTGATTGGATTAGAGAAGACATGTTTGAGCAAGCCGTCGAGAAGGCCACTCGGAAGCTAGGAAAGAAACCCGAAACGCTTCGCTTGGAGAGCTTTGAGGAAGGACTTAGCGCGCAGATTTTGCATGTTGGACCGTATAGCGCTGAAGGTCCGACGCTCGCGTATCTGCATGATGAATTCATGCTTGCCAATGGATTGGATTGGAACGGTCAACACCATGAGATCTATCTCGGTGATCCGCGCAAGACAGCCCCTGAAAAGCTGAAAACTATCTTGCGACAGCCCGTCAAACGCGTTTAACGGTTGCGCGTTTCCATAGACTGGTAATTCACCGAAATTGTCGGGTACTTCCAATCGTTCTGCCCTTTGCGATCACGCCCAACAACCGCGCCAGCAAGCGCGCCTGACAAAGCACCACCCAAGGTCGTGTCTTCTTGATCACCTGTTGCGTTCGCAACAGCCTCTGCCCGAGTTGCGTCAAAGGCATTCGCTGTCACGCTGCGGGTGATCCCCTGATAAGTGCAGGTCACTTTGACGGGCTGGGATAAGTTACCATAGTCAGGCAACAAAACTTTGCCCGGTGTTCTAAAGCTCGCGGTAAAATTCGCGCCTTGTAACTGACAGGGCACTCCGCTTTGGGGTTCAATGATCAAGATGACCTTGGACATATCACGCGGAGCGACAACTTGAACCAACGTTTCGTCATAGCCAAACAATGCATTGGAACTTTGCGATGAGAACGTAACCTCCGTAACCGCCTGACGCGGCCCACCGGAGGACACACAGGCTGAAAGAGCGATGCCTGAAAAAAGAAGAAAGGCGTTTTTCATTTGAAGCTCCAGTCGGAGTTTGGAAGGAGCGTAGGCGAGCGTATCCAACAAAGCAATAATTTCGCGCTAAGGAAGCTCTGTAAACCCTGTTTGCGCCATGGCAATGCTAAGCTCATCGCTGAACACGTCCCATAGCTTGGCGAGACCCGCTTCACCGCCAGCCGCGATTGCAAACTGTAAAGAGCGCCCGAAGAATGTGTAACTGGCACCCGCATGCAGTGCTTTCAAAGCATCTTCGCCAGAGCGTAGGCCACTGTCAAAAAAGATAGGGTAGTCAGGCCCGAGGGCCGTACGCATGGCTGGCAACAGGCTAAAGGGAGAAGGCGCGCTTTCGAGTTGGCGCGCACCGTGACTGGACACTTGCACAGCATCGACACCAGCTTTCTGCAGGTCCACAGCGTCCTCAACATCAAGCACACCTTTGACCACAAGATTTCCGTCCCAGGCATCACGCAAGCGTTTCAGCGTCTCCCAATCCGCGCGCGCACGACTTTCTGTGCGGTCAAACGCGTAGCCGTCCATCTCGAAATTCGCCATCTGTGGTTTGCCAGAAAAGAGTGCTGATAAGGACCAATGAGGGTGTAGCGCGAAGTCGATAAATTGTTTGGGGCCGATCTTGAATGGCATCTTAAAGCCATGACGCAATTCGCGTGGGCGACGCCCAACCTCAGGCACATCCGCGGTCAGAACCAGCGTTTCATAGCCTGCCGCTTTCGCGCGCTCGACCAGCTTGAATGTGCCAATTCCATCACCACTGAAATAGAGTTGAAACCATGCGTGCCCTTCGGCAACTTCGATAATTTTTTCCATAGGGGTCGAGGCAACGGTTGAGACGCCATGCGGCACTTCATACTTCGCAGCCAGACGTGCGAGCATCAGGTCAGCGCCGACGCCAGACAGGTTACACATGCCCATCGGCGCAATCCCAAAGGGACGCTGAGCAGGTTTACCAAAGAGGGTAGTCGCGAGCGAGCGTTCGCTCACGTCGCGTAGAATACGCGGACGCAAAGTTGCGGCATCAAGCGCTGCGCGATTACGTAGTGCACCTGTCTCTTCTCCAGCCGATCCGTCGATGTAATCAAAGATCATCCAAGGCAAGCGCTTCTTGGCAAGCCGC
>JAHEGL010000458.1 GCA_024645145.1 Planktotalea sp. | reverse complement strand
CGGGAGTGATATCCAAAAGGACCACCCCGCTTTAACAACCAGAATGGCCGAAACGTATGCGCCAATCAACGCAAATGCCCCTTGACCGATATTGATCCGGCCAATGTAGAATGTCAGCCAGACGCCCGCACTTGCAATGGCCAAAAGCGCGACAGAGGTCAGAGTGAAATAAAAATCCCAACGGCCTGTTATGTTGATCAGCAGCGGAACGCCAACAAAGATTGCGAGAAAGAAGAAGCCAATGCCGACCAGCTGTTTTACAGAAAATCCCATCATCAGTTCAACCCCACGGCTTGCCCATCAGGCCCTGAGGCCGGATGGCGAGGAAGATCATAAGCGAGATGAAAATCAGTAGATATGTGATGTCGCCGTATTGCGCCAGATAGGCCAATCCGAAAGCCTCTAGAAAGCCTAAGATAATGCCACCCCAGATCGCACCAGAAATAACACCTGCTCCACCGATCATCACCATCATAAAGGCTTTGATCGATGTTGGCCCGCCCATACCTAAATTTACTCCGGTAATGGTGACAAGCAGACCGCCAACCAGACCCGCTAGCATCGCCCCCAGCGCAAAGCCAATCATGGAATACCTGTCAACATTGACGCCCATCAACTGAGCAGCGGTACGGTCTTGGGCCAGTGCCCGCAATGCGCGCCCTGTCTTTGTGTATTGCATAAGGCAAATAAACGCGATGATCGACAGGATTGCCAAGGCGCAGATCAGAATACGGTCATAGGGCATAATCAGGCGGAAATCGTAGTTGAATACACCATCGACAATCTTAGGAACTCCACGCTGTTTTTCGCCAAAAACGATCAAGATCAGTGCATCTAAGAAAAACGCAATCCCTGCCGCAAGAAGCATCGTGCTTTCCTCACGAGCCGACCCTTTGATCAC
This sequence comes from Planktotalea sp., assembly GCA_024645145.1. Lineage (GTDB taxonomy): Bacteria > Pseudomonadota > Alphaproteobacteria > Rhodobacterales > Rhodobacteraceae > Planktotalea. Next base: position 2,804 of record JAHEGL010000458.1, on the reverse strand, counting down.
AGGCGCAAAAAGGTATCGTTCAATTAACGCACCCAAAATCGCCAAGGTAAAGCACGACATGATAAGTGCCAAAACGAACGGCACGCCCCACTGGCCGTAGAATGTGTAGGTGACGAAGCCGCCGATCACATACATCTGCCCATGGGCAAAATTGAGGACGTTCATCAATGCAAAAATCAGGGTTAAACCTAACGCGATCATCGCGTATTGGGATCCCAGATAGACGCCATTGGCCAGTATCTGTTCCATGTCAGTTTTTCTTTCGTGGACAAGCCCCGGGCCAATGCGGCCCGGAGAAGCTTCTGCTCAGGAGAGATCCAAAAGCAGGAAGGGAGGTTTAGTCGACTTCAGCGACGAACAGTGTTTCAAACGCGCCGTCTTGGTAGACGTTTACCACCAGTGGCACTGCGACTTGACGCTTTTGGCCAAAGGAAGAAACACCAACATAACGCAGCTTTGCATCGCCGTTCATGTAGGGGTTTGGAGCTTCGAACGTATCCATTGTTGCTTGAAACGCTTCCACATCTGTGATCGCCGAGGGGTCAGCTTTCAAGGTTTCAAGGATATACTCTAAGGCGTAAACCTTAGTGTTTGACTCATCGTTGTACTCGCCAAACATATCTGTATAGCGCTGTACAAATTCGTTCATCATTGGTGAAGCCAGTTCAGGTGTCGATGCGCCACCGACCGAGATAAAGCCATTTGCCAGATCGCCGGCACCCTCGGCCAGAACACCAGCATCCTGAGCTGTTTCGGTCGAAATCACACCTTGATATCCGAGTTCGCGCGCAGACCGGATCAGCTGTGGCGCTTGTGCAGGCGACACTCCGGATAATACCAGCAGATCAGGACGGGTGCGCATGATCGGCGTCAGAACGGGTGTAAAGTCGGTGGTATCGGCCTGATACGTTACATTGGATGAAACGACTTCCATGCCAAGTGCGGTTGCTGCTTCGACCCCACCGTCACGCTGGCTGAGTGGGTCAGATTCATTCGCCGCAATAAAGGCAACAGTCTTAACATCTTTTTCCGCCATCAGATATTTGTAGATGGCCGGGCCAGACTGGTAGTTGGCAACCATTCCCAAAACAGCGTTGGACGCCGGCGCTTGATAGAGCGACTTTGGAAACGCATATGGGAAATACATGATCCCGTTAGCCTCAGCTACTGGGCGTACAGCCGCTGCGCCGTCGTCCACGTTCGGTCCCACAACATAATGGATGCCCTCTTGGGCCATTTTTTCCATGCCTGCAATCGCGCGCTTTGGATCTTTTTGATCATCAAAGGAAACGATTTCTATGTCATATGTCGTGCCACCAATGGTGTAACCGCCGGTCTCATTGATCCATGCGGCACGCGCCTCCATTGAGCGTTGGTTGGAAATACCCCAAGCCGCAGCAGGCCCGCTGGTTACGCCAACAAAGCCGATTTTCAGAACCGTATTTTCCGCAAGTGCGGTTGTTGCCTGAAGTGCGGTTAGTGTCACTGCCGTGATCGCCGCTTTCATAAGTGTTCTAGGTTGCATTTTTAACTCCCGTTGAATTCGATTTCGACGCATTTTGCGCTATTCAGGGCTGGCAATTAAATGGAATCCCCATGAATGCCATCCCGTCAAGTGACAATTGTTCACAATCTTTGTCAACACATTTGGTATTTTAGTCGACAAATTCTAATACTTGGCCTTAGACTAATTGGAGACTAAGACTGTAAAGCCAACGAATCCGCACAACTGATCTACTTTGAAAGCAATTTTATGTCCTCAAACCCTCAGCAAAACAGCATAGGTAAACCGGGCCCTAATCAAAGATCAGATGAGAAATTCATTGTTGAGCGGATCTACAAGGCGGTCATGGAGCAACGTTTGGCACCAAACACCAAACTTAGCGAAGCGCTTCTATGTGAAACCTTTGGTGTTGGACGCATGCGTGTTAGACGGGCACTTTTACTACTCTCTAGCCAAGGGCTAATTGAGCTCCAGTCAAATCGCGGTGCTTATGTCGCCTGCCCCGACAAGTCCGAGGCCCACGATGTATTTGCGGCCCGGATGTTAATTGAGCCCCCTCTCGTTCGGCAACTGGCCCAGAGCTCAGTCAATATTGACTTGACAGTACTCATCGATCACATCGCCCTTGAAGATGCGGCTCGCGAAAAGAACGAGCGCACCGAGATCATTCGGTTGTCCGGTGAATTCCACACAAAACTCGCGCAAGCGACGGGTAATAAATTCATTTTCCGAATGATGCGCGAGTTGGTGACGCGGACATCACTTATTGTCGGCCTCTTCGGATCTTCGCAAAATGCTAGTTGTCCAGATGATGAGCACAGTAAAATTCTTCAGGCGATCCAGACAAAGAACACGGAATTGGCGGAACAACTGCTCATATCTCATTTGAACCACATCCAAGGCGGTCTCGATATGGAAACGCACAAGGGGCCTCAGGATGACCTTGCCACTATTCTCGGTTCGGATTGATCTGACTATCTGTGGTTTTTGAGAATGAAAGCCAGTTTGGATCCATTCAGAAAAAGTTTGTTGCCATCTTCAATTTTAATAAACCGAGCATCTTTCGGTTAACCTCTAAGTTCCGTTTTTTGGTAATGGCAGTCATTCATAAATATCGCAGCATTTGTCAAAATGGGCTCTAAGCCGCCATTCGCTGCGTGATCATCTTACGACTGCTATGCGGACAAAGTGGGTTTTCACTGCGGCTCCGCCAATGACCGCTTAGGCTTCTCTACATGCTTTGAGACATAGCTTGGGTATCCCAAGCGACCGGTGTTGTTGTTGGACCACGGAATGCCCA
>JAHEGL010000430.1 GCA_024645145.1 Planktotalea sp. | reverse complement strand
AAGCCAACGGACGAGTTATAATAAACCTCGATGAACATGAAATCGAGCGGCAGATCCATCGCCGCTTTGGGCAGGGTTTTTCGCCAACTAACGAAGTCAGGCAAAAACCGTTCGTACACGTCTTTATTAAACTCTTGCGTTGGCACAGGGAACAATCGCTGCATCTGCCAATCCAGATCCTTCCAACGGCTCCGTTTGCCAGTGAAGACATAGACTGCGCGCAAAAGATCGGTCAAATGCCCGCGCAGCACAACATTATCTGGCGTCAAAAATTGATGCACGTTCTTTTCGATTTCATCTGGAATGGGCACAGGCGCACCACCAGAGGTTTGAAATTGGCGCGTTTGGTGACGGTATTTGAAACGGCTGCGCGCGGGTGGGCTCGGCTGACGCCAAGCGTGGATTTCATGATCAACGCCCAAATGATCAGCGATCAGGGTCGCAACGGAGGCATCATAACGGGTCGAAAAATTTGTAATATGTGTATAGACTTGACTGACGTTAATAATGTTTTCTCCAGCGAATCCCGCTATCAATCGGCTCTCGCGCCCGCCTGACAGTGGCAAGGAAGTTTTGAACATCTGTGTGATCGACGCAATCAAGTGGCGCGCTGTCGCCGCGATCTCGTCATAGACAGCTCCATATTGCTCTCGCGGCACTTCAAACTGTTCGGTGCGTGGCCAGAACCGTGTTTCGAGCATGTTATAATGATCAAGATAAAAGCTTCCGTTCATCCGGCGCGCTGTGGCGTCGCGCGTGTGAAAGAGCGTGTATTTTCCACCGCGTTTCTCATTGGCAGAATGATCATAGCTCGGATGCAGCACAGGTAGATCATCAAGCACGAGATTGAGCGACGACCTAACGCGATTGGTCAACGGGTTATAGACCGCGCCAATCATCGCGACAGGATCGGTGTAAATGCGCTGCTCAATTCCGGCGGCACAGACAAAGACGTAACGCCCAGACACATCCTCAAGATATTCTGCAAACTTTGCGAACACACGCGGATCATCAAGATCGAGACAGTCAAGCTGCCACACACCTTGAATAACGCTCGTTTTGTCGACGCCAATCCCAAGCACATAGCCGAAAAAACGCCCTTTCACGTCAGTCACAACTGCACGGTGCAGCTTTTTGCCGACGTGAACCGTGAATTTCCCAAAAGGAAGTGGATCAAACCCATCAAGAGGTTTTTTGACGGGGAAGACTAAATACTGATACGCAAAAAGATCGTTGAAATCCAGCGAAGCCTTCTCGCACAACCTGTGTGCGTAGGTCATGGTGCCAACTCAATGTATTTTAATAATTTTTATACATTTATGGGGGTATTTTCCGGCAGGTAAACACGTTAAAGACGAACCAGCGTGACCGAATCTTTAGGGCAACATCGCGTTGGAGCGGAATCTAGCTATCCAAGTGCAAATACACACGACGGTTCTGCTTGCCCTTTTTCTCCACCTTGCCAAGACGTACACGGCCTATCTCGGACGTGCGGGCGACATGTGTGCCGCCGCAGGGCTGCAGATCAATTTGGCGCGTCTCATCGCCAATGCGCACAAGACGAACGCGCCCTGCCCCCATTGGTGGCTGCACAGACATGGTTTTCACCAAGTCCATATTCGCACGCAATTCTTCGTCAGAAATCCACCCTTCGGAGACGACATAATCCAACTCGATCAAGGCATTCAAAGAGCGCTCTAGCGCTTCTTTGTCATCCGGCGCTTCAGGCATATCAAAATCAAGCCTGCCCTTGGTTGCAGAAATGGATCCGCCTGACACGGGCAGCGGGATTACAACCGACAAAAGATGCAAGGCCGTATGCACCCGCATATGCGCATGGCGGCGCTCCCAATCCAAGGATTGCGAAACCTTAGCGCCAATGTGTGGCAAGGGCGCGGGCTCAGCTGGCACAAGCGCAGATGTGGTATCGCTACGATCTTTGATCTTCACACAGGTAGCTATCGGAAGGCGTTGGCCATCCCATTGTATCATTCCGCTATCCCCGGGCTGGCCGCCCCCTGTCGGATAGAAAATCGAGCGGTCCAAGACGACGCCACCTTCGGGCGTGTGCTCGATCACCGTCGCATCTGCATCGCGCATGTAGGCGTCATCAAGGAACAATGGATGTGTCATGTCGCAGGCTTCTCAATTGGGGATTGATCAGTTGTTTCGCCATCTTCACTCACATCCGAGCCACCAGAGGACAAAGCTTCGGGATTGCGGATCCAGATGTCGCGTTGTTGAAAGGGAATTTCGACCCCTTCTTCGGCAAAGCGTTTGGCAATCTCATGGTTCATGTCAGACTTTACGCTCAGCACGAAATTCACATCTCGCAAGATCGCGCGAATTTCAAAATCAAGCGAGTCCGCTCCGAAACCTTGAAATACAATCGAGGGAGCCGGATTGAGCAAAACCATCGGATGTTCAAGCGCGATCCCCAGCAGAATGCTCTCCACCTTACGGGTGTCATTGCCATAAGCGACCCCGACGGGAACAATCACACGCCCAACCGTTTTCCCGCGCGTCCAGTTGGTGACCATGCCCGATACAAGATCTGCATTTGGAACAATCACATCCGTGCGATCAAACGTCTCGATCCGGGTTGAGCGCACCGAGATGCCGCGCACATATCCCATCTTGCCACCCACTTCGATCCAATCCCCCTCAGCAATCGGGCGTTCAATCAAAAGGATGATGCCAGAGACAAAGTTAGAAACGATATTTTGAAGGCCAAAGCCGATACCAACGGACAGCGCACCTGCAACAAGCGCAATGTTGCTCAGATCTATGCCAGCAGAGCTAATGGCGATCACGGCAGCAAGGAAAATACCGATATAGCCGATACCGGAGACTATGGCATTTCGCCCACCTGTGTCCATCTTGGTGCGCGGCAGAATGGACATGCGCATCGCGCTTTGAAGCAAGCGGGTGAGCATGTAGCCAGCGCTGAAGATCACTGCAAAAGTCAGGAAATCAACAGGCGAAATGCGACTGTCTCCAATCGCGAACCCCTCTTGGAAACGTGTCCAGACTTCTGTGATGTCTGCCGCACGGGCGCCCCAAATTAACGCAAGGACTGGCACAGAGCCAAGCAGCAAGACAAAGCCCATAAGAATGGGGATCAAGCCATCTTCTTCACTATCACCTTTGCGCACGAGAAAGGCATAGAGGTGACCGATGAATGATTGCAGCACCAATACCAAACCGAATACAGCCAAGGTCGCTACGGTCGCAAACATTAATCGCGCAGACGCATTGCCATAGCCAAGCGCGCCAATGATCGGGCCCGCGATCGCCACCAGCAGCAGCGCACGTCCCAATAGTCGAGAAATCCGCAATCGATATAAAGGGGTTTCTTCCTCGGATGAGCTGTCGATCAAACCAACGCTCAAGATGCGCCCCAAACGCGACAGCACGACACCTGTGACAATCAGTATTGGAAAACCAATAACAGCGCGCGTTGCATCGCTCCACGCATCGTAGGTCGCCAAAACATTGAAAGCCAAAGCCGTGACCAGAATGACCGCACCGGCTGCGATAAACCAACGCGCTTCTCGTGCATGGCTATCGTAAACGTGTAAAATTGCTTCTTCATCATCATTACGCGGAAAAAGCTGCCCGGCGAGCCAGCGAAAGCTCAGTAGGATCAGGCCATACCAAGGGACGTCATCAAGCAATAGGGTGCCGCGCAGTCCAAGCAGACCCGTTTCGATTGCTGCTT
>JAHEGL010000020.1 GCA_024645145.1 Planktotalea sp. | reverse complement strand
GTGGTTAAATGCAAGTGATGATCATCGTATAAGCATATTCACGCGAATGCGTAGTTTTTTTCTGCTGAAACGGTGCGATTTACGTATCGTTCCGATTGACCCTATTGGGCATGGCTTGATACCCATCGGCGCAACATTATTTCTTGCTCACGAGAGGAGCCATCATGTCTGAGATCGAACGCGAAGCGATGGAATACGACGTAGTGATCGTGGGCGCGGGCCCTGCAGGGCTGTCCGCAGCAATCCGATTGAAACAACTTGATGCTGATTTGCAGGTTGTTGTGTTGGAAAAAGGGTCTGAAGTGGGCGCACATATCCTGTCTGGTGCTGTGCTTGATCCGATTGGTTTGAACCAACTAATTCCGGACTGGAAAGAAAAGGGTGCGCCGCTGAACGTACCGGTGAAGGACGATAATTTCTACGCCTTGGGTGAGGCGGGTCAAATTCGTATCCCGAATTTCGCAATGCCACCGCTGATGAACAATCACGGTAACTACATCGTTTCCATGGGAAATGTCTGTCGTTGGATGGCGGAGCAAGCGGAAGAGTTGGGTGTTGAAATTTTCCCAGGCATGGCGTGTTCCGAATTGGTTTATGGCGACAATGGCGAGGTCAAAGGCGTTGTTGCTGGCGTGTTCGGGCTTGAAGCGGATGGATCGCTCGGCCCCAACTCAGAGCCGGGTATGGAGTTACATGGCAAGTACGTTTTCCTGAGCGAAGGGGTGCGCGGCTCGCTGAGCAAAGAGGTGATCTCGAAATACGATCTCTCTAAAGGGAAAGAGCCACAGAAATTCGGCCTAGGCATGAAAGAGATCTGGGAAATTGATCCGGCTAAGCACAAAGAAGGCTCTGTCACCCACACAATGGGTTGGCCCTTGGGCAGCAATGCCGGGGGTGGTTCGTTCGTTTATCACCTTGATAATAATCAAGTTTATGTCGGTCTCGTGGTTCACCTGAACTATGAGAACCCACATCTGTTCCCCTACATGGAATTTCAGCGCTTCAAGCATCATCCGATGGTTGCTGACCTGCTCAAAGGTGGCAAACGCGTCGCTTACGGTGCGCGCGCTATTTCTGAAGGTGGGTCGCAATCCATGCCGAAAATGGTTGCACCTGGCGTTGCCTTGCTCGGCTGTTCCGTTGGCATGGTCAACGTAGCGCGCATCAAGGGCAATCATAACGCGATGCTCTCTGGCATAGCTGCGGCAGAGGCGGCGTATGCTGCTATTGGGCAAGACCGATCTGGCGATGAGCTGAGTGACTATGAAGCAGAGGTGCGCTCTGGTGAAATTGGCAAGGATCTACACAAAGTGCGCAACGTGAAGCCGCTTTGGAGCAAATACGGCCTTGTCGCCTCGCTCTCAGTTGGCGGGTTCGACATGTGGACGAATACATTTGGCTTCTCTTTGCTCGGGACGATGAAGCATGGCAAAAATGACGCTGATGCAACTGGTAAAGCTGCGGCGCACGAACCGATTGAGTATCCAAAGCCCGATGGCACGCTCAGCTTTGACCGTCTTACGAATGTTGCGTTCAGCTTCACCAACCATGAAGAAAGCCAGCCTGCGCACCTGCAGCTAGGCGATAAGATGGTGCCGATGGCGGTGAACATGCCGCATTATGCCGAACCTGCGCAGCGTTATTGCCCGGCGGGTGTATACGAAGTGGTTGACGACAATTTTGTAATCAACTTCCAGAACTGCGTGCATTGTAAAACATGTGACATCAAAGATCCGAGCCAGAACATCACTTGGGTCACGCCGCAAGGTGGGGATGGTCCGAATTATCCCAATATGTGATTTAGCATTTTTGGTGGTTAGAAAGGGTAGGCTTAGGCCTGCCCTTTTTCGTTTAGCATGCGTTCTACAGTGTCTCGGTAGCTGCTGCTTACTGGAACTGAACGCCCATCTTTGAGTTTGAGTTCATGACGTCGCCCTGCACGCGACAACGTGTCTGCATGTGCACTGGCGGCCCAGTGGGAGCGATGAGTTTGCACCCCTTCGATCCCATCGAGCAGGTCCATTGCGTCGCTAAGGCGCATCAAGATCATCTCGCTTCCTTTGGTCGTCGTCACTTCTACATAGTGATCCTGCATAGACATCGAGATGATCTGCGCTTCACGTAAGCGTGTTGGCAGACGTTGGAATAGGCGAGGCGTTTTTAGAATGGCCTGTTTGTCGGCGTCATCTTTTGGCTTGCGTTTTGTCGCCTCTTCTTGGGCAGTTTGATTGCGAGCACTAATCAAGAGTTCTAGTCCAGCGATAAGGACTCCCATTATTGTGACCTTCAGCCACAGTTCGGGAAACTGAGAGTCTTCTAGGTGCTCAGGTCGAAAAATTTTGTTGAGCGTAATGACAACAGAAGCACCTGGAAAACCAGCGATTGCAGACCCGATTGCGATGATAATGAGGCTCGGAAATCTTACGAGCCACTTGCTTTCAAGTATCGTCAGTATACAAATTTCCATAAAGATGCCGACGGCACTTATCGCAACAGTCCAGAACGCGACACGATCCCAAAAGTTCAAGTCCTCACCGGTGCCAAATGGGCCAAGGAAAACACAAATAAAAATTGCGAATCCAAAAACGACAATGCGTCGGTCTCGTGTGTTCTGACCTGTATTTTCACGCATCGTGTATTTGTAAATCCACTGATCTCAAGAAGAATCTTAACGATATGCGTAGTTTGATTTCGACGCGTCGCGAAATGCAATAATTTTATTCTCGTGAGTGAGGCAATCGGTAACCCAACTCCGCTGATTGCAGTTAACGAAAATTCCATTTTCTATATCTATCTGGAGTGGTGCATTTGTATGCATCACTCCTTATTTCATTTTTGGCAGACACATCCCTGAAAAAATCGCGCAAACTTGAGCGACTCTTTGTGCACTTCGGCTGTGTGATCATTGCTTTACTTGCGGTGACGCCCTAGCTTCCTTTCAAGCAGTGCACAAAAAGGAGCATCACACGTGCCCATTCGCGTTATAAGGCAGATAAGTTTTGCAGCGGTTCTTACCGTTAGCGGGATACCGCTCATCGCTGAACCCGCGGGGCCATACCTTGCGGCGCGATCTGCTGCTGTGACAGGCGATTATGATGCGGCAGCGCGGTATTATACCCAAGCACTCGCTCGTGACCCTTCAAACCCAGAAATTTTGGAAAACGCTAGCTTTGCCTTGCTAGCTCTGGGTGACATTGATCGCGCGGCGGTCGTCGGCAATACACTGCTTGCGAATGGTCAAAGCAGCCAAGTTGCGCAGATGGCCGTTCTTGCGCAGCGCGCGCAAGAAGAGAATTATGCAGACGTGCTTGGCCGCCTTTTAGACGACCAAGGTGTTGGGCCTTTGGTTGACGGTCTTTTGCGTGCATGGGCGCATGTTGGCATTGGTGAAGTGACCACCGCGCTGGAGAATTTCGGCAAGATTGGTGAAGAACGTGGGCTGCAAGGGTTTGCGCTTTATCACAAGGCGCTCGCGCTCACGCTTGTTGGCGATTTTGAGAGTGCGGATGAGATATTCTCACAACCCGAGTCAGGCGCGTTGCGTCAGACCCGTCGCGGTGCGATTGCGCATATTGAAGTGCTGAGCCAGTTAGGACGCGCGCAGGATGCCTTAACACTTCTGGATGAATCCTTTGGCCCAGATATCGACCCTAAACTAAAAGCGATCCGTGCATCTTTGAGCGCTGATGAAACCGTTGAATTCAGTCAGGTCAAAACGGCGCGCGATGGAATGGCAGAAGTCTTTTTCACCGTCGGCAGTGCGTTGCGCAACGAGGCCAGTGAAGATTACACACTGCTCTACACCCGCGTCGCTGAGTATCTGAACCCGAAACATATCGATGCGACTTTGCTGTCTGCGGGTTTGCTTGAGCAAATGGAACGTTTCGAACTGGCGACAGAAACATACAAGAAAGTTGGGCGCGATGATCCTGCGTTCCATGCCGCAGAGTTGGGTCGCGCGGATGCTTTGCGACGCAGTGGTAAGCCTGATGCTGCGATCGAAGTGCTTGAAAGTCTTGCCCAAACGCATGGTGAGTTAGCACTTGTGCACTCTTCTTTAGGGGATGCGCTACGACAGATGGAGCGGTTTGAGGATGCGATTGAAGCATACGATACCGCTTTGGAGCAGTATGAAGAGGAAAGTCGCGGACAGTGGTTTATCTACTATGCACGCGGCATTTCATATGAGCGTCTAGACGATTGGGAGAATTCGGAAACGGATTTTCGCAAAGCGTTGGAGCTTAATCCAGAGCAGCCGCAGGTTTTAAATTATCTTGGATATTCCTTGGTCGAAAAACAGATCAAGTTGGATGAAGCGCTGGATATGATCGAACGCGCTGTCGCTGCGCGTCCTGACAGCGGCTATATCGTGGACAGTCTCGGCTGGGTACTGTTTCGATTGGGTCGTTACGAAGAAGCCGTTGCACCGATGGAACGCGCGACAGAGCTGATGCCAATTGATCCGATTGTGAATGATCACTTAGGGGATGTGTATTGGTCTGTTGGTCGATATCTCGAGGCGGAGTTCCAATGGAAGCGCGCGCTGTCCTTCGTGGATTACGGTGATGCTAGCCAAGAAGCAGACCCCGAGCGCATTCGACGCAAGCTAGAGGTTGGACTAGACCAAGTGCTGGAAGAAGAAGGGGCAGACCCACTTCGTTTGGCAGATGACGGCTGATCTCGTTAAGCGAACTGCACGCGCTAAGATAAATTTAACGCTGCATGTGACGGGCCAGAGGGAGGATGGGTATCATCTCCTTGATAGCTTGGTGTGCTTTGCGGATGTGGGAGATACTGTTCAAGCTGAACCAGCGGATGCACTTTCGCTGAGTGTCGACGGGTCGTTGGCGGAAGGTGTGCCGACAGACGATAGAAATTTAGTGCTGCAAGCGGCGCGTTTGTTTGGTAGCGAACAAGGCGCACAGATAAATCTAAGCAAACATTTGCCCCACGCCGCTGGCATTGGGGGGGGGTCGGCGGATGCGGCTGCAACGCTACTTGCACTTGCTGAACTTTGGGACGTGCCGCTGCCCGAAGATGTTGTGAGCCTTGGCGCTGATGTTCCAGTGTGCTTGTCCCCTATGGCGCTGCGTATGCGCGGTGTCGGCGACGCGTTATCTGTTATTCCGATTTTGCCAGAGCTCCCAGCGGTTTTGGTTAACCCCGGGGTTGGCGTTGAAACACCGCCAGTCTTTCAAGCTTTAACGCAAAAGGCGAATGCCCCGATGGGTGAAATACCTGATTTCGCTAATGTGAAAAATTTTGCGGCTTGGTGCAGTGATCAACGTAATGATTTGCAAGCGCCTGCAATACGCATTGCGCCTGTTATTCAACAGGCCCTTGATACTTTAGCACCTGCGCTGATGGCGCGCATGTCAGGCTCTGGGGCGACGTGCTTTGGTTTGTGCGAAAGTCAAAGCGCCGCTGACGCGCTCGCACGCGATATTCGAACTCAGCATCCAGATTGGTGGGTTGTGGCAACCAGCTTTAGTTGATGCGCGCAACGACATAGCCTGCGATATCGCGGAGCATGTCACGAACCGGATGCTCTGGCAGCGTATTGATGGCTGTCACAGCTTTGTCTGCCCAAGCAAGGGCTTCTTGGCGCGTGTCTTCCAAAGCACCGTGCTTATGCAAAAGCGCAATCGCATGTTCCAGATCGCCGTCTTCTTGGCGACCTTTCTCAATCGTACGCTCCCAAAAGGCGCGCTCCTCGGCGTCGGCTTTCGCGATGGCTTTGATCAATGGGAGCGTGAGTTTCTTTTCTCTGAAATCATCACCGACATTTTTGCCGATTGCATTTGGATCGCCGGACATATCAAGCAGGTCGTCGACGATCTGGAACGCAATTCCCAGTGCATCACCGTAGTCGAATAACGCTTGTATTTGCGCATTATCGGCATCTGCAATCACACCGCCAACTTCTGTCGCGGCAGAGAACAGTGCAGCAGTTTTTCCGCGAACAACTTGAAGATAGATCGCCTCTGTTGTCGCGAGATCTTGCGAGGCGGTGAGTTGGAGCACTTCGCCTTCTGCAATTGTGGCGGAGGCGTTGGCGAGAATGTCGAGGACCCGCAAGGAACCTGTTTCAACCATCAACTGGAAAGACCGTGAGAAGAGATAATCCCCCACAAGAACGGAGGATTTGTTGTCCCAGAGCAAGTTTGCAGTCGGGCGCCCACGGCGCTGGCCGCTTTCATCGACCACATCGTCATGGAGCAATGTCGCTGTGTGGATGAATTCAACGGTTGCTGCGAGATGCACGCGGTAAGGGCCAGTGTAGCCACACAGATGCGCCGCTGCGAGTGTGAGCATCGGGCGCAAGCGTTTGCCGCCAGCCTCGACCAGATGCGCTGTGACTTCTGGAATACGCGGAGCATGCTCTGAGGCCATGCGCTCGCGAATGAGGATATTCACGGCATCCATGTCAGTGGCCAAATAGGCTGCTAAAGCATCATGCGGCTTAATTGAAATCTCGTCCAAGCTCATCACACTCTCGTTCCTGCCCTGTCGTATCTCTGTACATTTGGGCGCGCCGCGCTTAACTCTATTTTCATGCAAGAATTGATGCGAACCAATGACATAACACTCACTGCTCTGGTCCGAGCTATCCTTGATGATGCGGGTATACCGATCTTTGAGTTGGACGTAAATATGAGCGTGCTAGAGGGCTCCATAGGCATTTTGCCGCGCCGTATAATGGTGGCAGAACGTGACTATGAACGGGTGTTGCGTATCTTGGCGGAAAACGAAATTGAACTCCCCAATTGATCATCCTGAACTAGGGCCGTGCAGCGTTGATGCCTTCCTTGGTGGGCTGGTGCAACTTGCGCAACCGCTGAACGGGTACCGCGCGGGTGTAGATCCGGTTTTGCTATCTGCGAGCGTGAACGCCAAGGCCCATGATACGGTGCTAGAGCTGGGATGCGGCGGCGGCGTCGCGTCGCTTTGTTTGGGGCGGCGCATTCACGGGTTGACGTTGACGGGCGTTGAGCTGCAACCGGCTTACGCTGATCTTGCGCGCGAGAATGCGCTGCGCAATGGAATAGAGTTTAAGGTCTATGCCGCCGATTTGAACACGCTCCCACCGGAGGTGAAAGCGCAACGCTTTGGTCATGTGATTGCCAACCCGCCCTATTATGACCGCGCTCGCAGCGTGCCATCTGAGAATGAGCAGCGTGAAACAGGGCTTGGCGGCGACACACCGTTGAGCAAATGGGTCAGCGTAGCGTCCAAGCGGCTAGCGCCCAAAGGGCAGCTTCATTTTGTGCAGCGCGCGGACCGTTTGCCAGAGCTCATGAGTGCTGTTTTCAAATCACTTGGTTCGATTGAAGTGCAACCTTTGTATGCGCGCACAGGGCGCGATGCGCATTTGGTTCTCATTCGTGCAAAAAAAGAAGGACGCGCTGATTTTCGCCTACATGCGCCGATTGTGATGCATCAGGGTGCTCGGCATGGTGGAAATGATAAGAGTTACAATGAGATAATCGAAGCGGTCCTACGTCATGGAGCTGGTTTGAACTTTGGTGGGGGTGCTTAATTCTTACGCATTTTAAGGGTGGGTTAACCTTAGGATGCAACTGCAGCGTGACAGATGAATTTTTTTGTGCTGGACTGAAGGTGCACATCCAACCTTAGGAGGACCTCGATGAGCTTGAGTTCACATCTGGAACAGCTGAAGAAGAAACACCTAAACCTATCTGCTGAAGTGGAAGCCGCACAGCGCGCTCCCGGTATGCAGGACCTTCAAATCGCAGAACTCAAAAAACAAAAACTTCGACTTAAAGAGGAGATTACGCGCCTTTCGAGTTGAGCGTATTCTCATTTTAAGATGACTGGACCGGCGCTGGAGCAATTTCCGCGCCGGTTTTTTGTTGGGGTCGGCTCTAACTTACGCGACACCCTGCAAAGACATCACACCCAAATCATCGCTGATTTGTGCTTCGATCGCGAGGGCGGCGGCTTGGGCACCGGCGGCGGTGGTGAAGTAGGGGATCTTGCCGTAAAGCGCGACAGAGCGGATTTCGCGGCTGTCCTCGACGGCTTGTGAACCTTCGGTCGTGTTAATCACCAATGCGATTTCGCCATTCTTGAGATTATCGACCACATTCGGGCGACCCTCATAGACTTTGTTCACTACTTCGCATTCAAGACCGGCCGCTGCGAGCCAGCTTTGCGTGCCCCGTGTTGCAGTGAAGGTAAATCCGAGCTTTGCGAGGAGCTTAGCGGCTTCCAAAGTCTTTTCAGTCTTGTCGTCATCACGGATGGAAACGAAAACTTTGCCTTCACGCGGCAAGACAACGCCAGCGCCCATTTGCGCCTTGAGGAACGCGCGCGCAAAGGACGTATCCCAGCCCATAACTTCGCCCGTGGAGCGCATTTCTGGGCCGAGGATCGTGTCAACACCGGGGAAACGCGCGAAGGGCAGTACCGCTTCTTTCACGGAGAACCAGGGCATGTTGTAATCCGCGAGCGTCATTTGATCAGGCATCGGTTGCGATCCGGGGATCGCATCCGTCGGATATGCACCGCGCTTGGCAAAGTTGGAAAGTGGCTCACCAGCCATAAGACGTGCCGCGATGGACGCAATTGCGCTGTCTGTGGCTTTGGCGACGAAGGGTACCGTGCGCGAGGCGCGTGGGTTGACTTCGATCAGGTAGATTTCATCGTCTTTGATCGCGAATTGCACGTTCATCAAGCCAACTACGTTGAGGGCCAACGCGAGAGCATGTGTCTGCTCTTCAATTCGCTTGATCACATCTTCAGCAAGTGAATAGGGCGGCAATGAACAAGCGCTGTCGCCGGAGTGAACGCCCGCTTCTTCGATATGCTGCATGATGCCCGTTACGTGAACCTCTTTGCCATCGCAAAGCGCGTCCACATCCAGCTCAACCGCGCCCGAGAGGTAGCTATCAAGCAGAACAGGGCTGTCGCCAGAAACAACAACCGCCTCAGCAATGTAGCGTTCGAGCTGAGCCATATCGCGCACGATTTCCATTGCGCGACCCCCTAGAACGTACGATGGGCGGATCACCAGCGGGAAGCCGATGTCTTCCGCGATGGAAAGCGCTTCTGCGTCAGTTGAGGCGATGCCGTTCTTTGGTTGCTTGAGGTTCAACTGGTTCACAAGCGCTTGGAAACGCTCACGATCTTCGGCGAGGTCAATCGCATCTGGCGTGGTTCCGAGAATGGGAATGCCTTCTGCTTCGAGCGCATTTGCCAGTTTGAGTGGCGTTTGGCCGCCGAATTGGACGATGACGCCGTGCAGCGTGCCATTCTCAAGCTCAACGCGCAGGATTTCCATGACGTGCTCGAATGTCAGTGGTTCGAAATAGAGGCGGTCAGAGGTGTCATAATCCGTCGAAACTGTTTCAGGGTTACAGTTGATCATGATCGTCTCATAGCCCGCGTCGGTCAGCGCGTAGCAGGCGTGACAGCAGCAGTAGTCAAACTCGATACCTTGGCCGATGCGATTTGGACCGCCGCCAAGGATGACGACTTTCTTACGATCAGACGGGCGTGCTTCGCATTCTACGTCGCCAAACGCTGGGGCCTCGTAGGTGGAGTACATGTAGGGCGTTTGTGCTTCGAATTCTGCTGCGCATGTATCGATGCGCTTGAACACGGCTTTAACGCCGACCGCATGACGGGCTTTGCGCACGTCTTTCTCTTTGAAGCCTGTAAGTTTTGCGAGACGCGCGTCAGTAAAGCCCATCATTTTGAGGTGGCGCAAGCCGGCCTCATCGCTTGGAAGACCATCGGACTTAACCCGTTCTTCCGTCTCAATAATTTCGCGAATACGGGCCAGGAACCAAGGGTCAAACATTGTGACGCCATGAATTTCATCACTTGTCAGGCCGTGACGCATCGCTTGTGCAATGGTGCGCATACGGTCTGGCGTTTGTTTGGAGATGGCTTTGATGACCGCAGATTTCTCTGGCGCGCCTTCGATTTCGATCTCGTCAAATCCTGTAAGGTCAGATTCCATAGATGCGAGCGCCTTCTGTAGGCTCTCATGGATGGTGCGGCCGATAGCCATGGTCTCACCCACGGATTTCATCGCAGTAGTAAGATATGGTTCAGAGCCAGGGAATTTCTCAAAGGCGAATTTCGGGATTTTGGTGACAACATAGTCGATGGTCGGCTCGAAGGACGCAGGCGTTACCTTTGTAATGTCGTTGTCGAGCTCATCGAGCGTATATCCAACAGCTAGTTTCGCTGCGATCTTGGCAATCGGGAAGCCCGTCGCTTTGGACGCAAGCGCAGAAGAGCGTGACACGCGCGGGTTCATTTCAATAACCACCATACGCCCATCGGCTGGGTTCACCGCCCACTGCACGTTTGATCCGCCTGTTTCCACACCGATTTCGCGCAAAACTGCGATAGAGTGGTTGCGCATCACTTGGTATTCTTTGTCCGTGAGGGTTAGTGCGGGGGCAACGGTGATCGAATCGCCTGTGTGAACACCCATTGGATCGACGTTTTCGATGGAGCAAACGATAATCGCGTTGTCTGCCGTGTCGCGAACGACTTCCATCTCGTATTCTTTCCAACCCAAAAGCGACTCGTCCACGAGAATTTGGTTCACTGGTGACGCGTCCATGCCTGAGCGGCAGAAGAATTCATAATCTTCGCGGTTGTACGCCACACCACCGCCTGTGCCGCCCATTGTAAAGGCAGGGCGGATGATTGCTGGCAGGCCGACGTAGTCGAGTGTTTCAAGGGCGATGCGCACGCCCTCAGAAAGGTCAGCTTTTCCGTTTTCATCCGTGGGCGCCGTCACGATTGTCGCCTTAGGATTTTCGATGCCGAGGCGATCCATCGCGTCGCGGAAGAGTTTGCGATCTTCAGCCATTTCAATGGCTTCGCGCTTGGCACCGATCATTTCGACGTTGAATTTCTCAAGCACGCCCATTTCTTCAAGTGCGAGGGATGTGTTCAAACCGGTCTGGCCACCCATCGTTGGCAACAATGCATCGGGGCGTTCTTTTTCGATGATTTTTGCAACGATTTCGGGTGTGATGGGTTCGATATATGTCGCATCTGCGAGGTTCGGGTCTGTCATAATCGTCGCGGGGTTCGAGTTGACCAGAATGACGCGGTAACCTTCCTCACGCAGGGCTTTACAGGCTTGCGCACCCGAGTAGTCAAATTCGCAGGCTTGCCCAATCACAATTGGCCCCGCGCCGATGATCATTATGGATGAGATATCAGTACGTTTGGGCATGGGCAGACCTCTTTTTTCAGCGCGCATTCAAGGGTGCAGGCCTTGAGTCGCAGCAGCGTGCAAATTGTCGTGGGTTATAGACATGGGGTGGGCAGGTTCAAGGGGCATATGAACCTTGCCTGAAGCGAGACTTGACTTTCGCGCCCCCGCGCGGTGTATCGGCCCCAATCCTATAGCCCTTTCCGAAGGAAAAGCACCATGCACGCCTATCGCAGTCATACATGCGCCGATCTCAACAAATCCAACGTAGGCGATAATGTGCGTCTTTCTGGCTGGGTGCACCGTGTGCGCGACCATGGCGGTTTGTTGTTCATCGACCTGCGGGATCATTATGGCATCACGCAAGTGATGGCTGATCCTGATAGCCCTGTGTTTTACCAGATCGAAAAGGTGCGTTCAGAGTGGTGTATTCGCATCGACGGCAACGTCATGGCGCGCGACGAGAGCTTGGTGAACCCCAAGATCCCAACGGGCGAAGTTGAAGTATTCATCCGCGATATCGAAGTGCTTGGTGCTGCGTCCGAGCTTCCATTGATGGTGTTCGGTGAGCAGGAGTACCCAGAGGAAACGCGCCTTAAGTATCGTTACCTCGATCTGCGCCGTGAGAAGTTGCAGCGCAACATGACTTTGCGCTCAGACGTCGTGGCGTCGATGCGCCGTCGCATGTGGGATCAGAATTTCCGCGAATATCAAACGCCGATTATCACGGCATCTTCGCCTGAAGGCGCACGTGACTTCCTCGTGCCTTCACGTCAGCACCCTGGTAAATTCTACGCCCTGCCGCAAGCGCCACAGCAATTTAAGCAGCTGATCATGGTTTCTGGCTTTGATAAGTATTTCCAGATTGCACCGTGTTTCCGCGACGAAGACCCGCGCGCAGATCGCTCGCCCACCGATTTCTACCAGCTCGACCTTGAGATGAGTTTTGTCGAACAGCAGGACGTATTCGATACGATCCAGCCCGTCGTTGGCGGCATCTTTGAAGAGTTTGGCGGCGGTCGCAAAGTTGACCAAACGTGGGAGCAGATTTCCTACAAAGACGCGGCGCTTTGGTATGGCTCTGACAAGCCTGACCTGCGCAACCCGATCAAGATGCAGGTTGTGTCCGAACATTTCGCAGGCTCTGGCTTTGCGATCTTCGCGAAGTTGCTCGAGCAAGAAGGCACAGAGATCCGTGCGATCCCAGCGCCGACAGGTGGCTCACGCAAGTTCTGCGACCGCATGAATGCGTTCGCCCAGAAAGAGGGTCTGCCGGGTATGGGCTATATCTTCTGGCGCGATCAGGGCGAGGGCATGGAAGCGGCAGGACCACTGGCCAAGAACATCGGGCCTGAGCGCACGGAAGCGATCCGTCAGCAGCTGGGTCTAGGCGTCGGTGATGCGGCGTTCTTCTTGGGTGGTAAACCAAGCGCGTTTGAAAGCGCGGCCGGGCGTGCGCGCAATGAGATTGGTCAAGCGTTGAAGTTGATCGATGAAGATCGTTTCGCTTTCGCTTGGATCGTCGATTTCCCGATGTATGAAGCGGATGAAGAGACAGGCAAGATCGACTTCTCACACAACCCGTTTTCGATGCCGCAAGGTGGTCTTGAGGCGCTGAACGGCGATCCTTTGGACGTTCTCGGCTATCAGTATGACCTTGCGTGTAACGGCTATGAGCTGATTTCGGGTGCGATCCGAAACCACCAGCCTGACATTATGTTCAAAGCGTTCGAGCTTGCGGGCTATGGTAAGGACGAAGTCGAGAAGCGTTTTGGCGGTATGGTTAACGCGTTCCAATACGGTGCACCGCCCCACGGTGGTTGCGCGGCTGGGATCGACCGTATTGTGATGTTGTTGGCGGATGAAGCGAATATTCGCGAAGTTATCATGTTCCCTATGAACCAACGCGCAGAAGATTTGATGATGAACGCACCTTCAGAGCCGATGAGCGATCAGATGATGGAATTGGGTCTGCGGGTTATTCCGCAGGACTAAGATAACGTGGCCCTGCGTGCTGCAGCACGCAGGGTTACTTCCCCAGCGCACGTTCGATTTGGGACAGCCCTTTCGCTCCTGTGAATGTTTCTGGCGCTGAGAAAAGCGGATCACGCAGGGCTTGGTCCAATGTGATGAACGTCCAACCCGTATCGGCATACCATTCAAGCAGATCATCCAGGTGATCTGCATTTATTTTGTTCATATGTAGTAGCAAGATATGCGACACATCACGGCTCATTCCGAGCACTGCGCGGGATTGAAAATGCGCTTTACGCTCTTTCATATGATCTAAATAGGCTTTTGCGATGCGCTTAGCTTCAGATTGATCGCCCATTTCCAAAGCATCGACGTACTCCAAATTGAACTGCCATTCGTCATTGTCGATGGTGACGGGCGCATTCACATAGCCTTGGTTTTTCAGAACTGTGTCCGCGATGCGTCTGGATTTCTCTGTCTTGCCTTCGCGCAAGAAAGGGAATCGATAGTACTTGGGACCTTGTATCCATGCTTGCAAAGCGCGATCTGTGCGGCGGACCTCACGGCGAAAGGCCCAGCGCGTGAGAGTGTCGTAATCGGGGTGCGACCAGCTGTGATTGCCAACCTTGTGGCCCGCGGCTGTGAAGGCATCCATCACAGGTATTGTTTCGTCATCGATCTGGCGGCCAATCGCAAAGCCTGTTGAAACAATCTTATGAGGTTTCATTGCCGCATTGATGTCATGGACAATTTTCATACCTTCTTGGGGCGTCGTGCGAGAGCGCAAAACAAAAGGTAGGTCGTCAATCGTGATGGCGATTTGTTGTGCTTGAAGGGGCAGGACGCAAAGGGTGAGCCATATTGCTAAAATTCGGCTCAACACAACTGTGCTTTCAAGGGGGTGTGAATGCGCGTGCTACAGCACGCGCACTACGGCAAGTTATGCGACGCGGTTAGCGGCGACGATCGCGGCGCGCTGACATAGGCTGGAACGCAACGCCCACATGCGCCTCGCAATAGGGCTTGCCGGCTTTGACAGGCAATCCGCAGAACCAGAAGTCTTCCGTCGCAGGATCACCCACAGGCCATTTGCATGTACGCTCTGTCAATTCCATTAAGCCGATCTTCTTCGACTTCTTCTCAACCTCAGACACCTTCGCCAAAGCTTCGGGGCTGATTTCATTCGCGGAAGGCTGCGGTGGTAAAGGCTGACCCGCAGGAATAATCGCACGGCGCGCACGTGACGGCGGCGGTGGCGGCGTTGTCGGCTCTGCAATCGGCGTCACAGCTTTTGGTGCCGCTTCTGCTTTTGGCGCGGCATTCGCCTTTGGTTCTGCCTTGACGGCCTTTGGCTTCGCATCTGTCTTGGCCTTGCTCGTCGTCGTGCGGTTTGAAAGACCCAAGCGGTGCACTTTGCCGATCACAGCATTGCGGGTTACGCCGCCCAGCTCTTTAGCGATCTGGCTCGCGGACTGGCCTTCGCCCCACATCTTTTTCAGCGTCTCTACGCGTTCATCTGTCCAGGACATTCTGGCTTCCTTATGTAAAAAAGCGGCCCGCTCAACGCGCCGCTCCTGATATCTGGTGCTTGCCCCTATTCTAATCAGCCTCGGCTGAGATACAAGTCGCACGAATCAGGGACGTAAGGCTGGAGCCACCTATGACACAAAACACCACACTGGATACACCACAGATGGGTGCGCGTCGCTTTGGACGCGTGAATTGGTTGGGTTTGCAGACTTTGATCTGGCGCGAAACACGACGTTTCTTGGCCGTCTGGACGCAAACGCTCTTGGCTCCCTTGGTGACTGCGGGACTTTTGCTTTTGATTTTTAACCTCGCTGTCGGGCCACGTCGGGGCGGGGTCATGGGTGTGCCGTTTATCGAATTTATTGCGCCAGGCATTTTGATGATGACTGTTATTCAAAACGCTTTCGCGAATGTGTCTTCTTCGATTGTGATCTCTAAGGTTCAAGGGAATATCGTGGACACGTTGATGCCACCGCTCTCACCCTTGGAGATGGTGATCGGTTATCTTGTCGGGGGTATCGGGCGCGGCGTGTTTGTCGCGATTGCTATTGGACTTGGCTTTCTGGTTTTTCTGGGCGTTGGGGTGCAACATCCATTTATGGCGCTGGTTTTTGTTGTGCTTGGCTCTGCCTTCTTGGGCGGTCTGGGCATCATCGCAGGAGTATTCGCGAATAAATTTGATCAAATGGCTGCGATTACAAACTTTATTGTGACACCGCTCGCCATGCTGTCGGGGACGTTTTATTCGGTAACAGTCCTGCCGCCTGTTTTGCGCGAGATCACGTATTTCAACCCGATCTTCTATCTCATCGATGGGCTGCGTTATTCGGTGATCGGCGTCTCAGACAGCAATCCATGGGCGGGCATGTTCATTTGTACCGTTGCCGTCACGATAGTGAGTGCGATTGCCTTTCAAATGCTGCGCACAGGATATCGTCTTAAGCCTTAGTCTTCAGCGCTTGTCGCCACGCTAAAAGTGCGGCTCCTGCGATGATAATACCCGCGCCAAGCAAAGACACGCTGGTTGGGATAACGCCAAAGATTAACGCGTCGTAGAGGGCTGCAAATAAGAGTGTTCCGTAGCTGAAAGGCACGACGAAAGACGCATCGGCGCGGGCGACCGAGTTCAAAAAGCATGTTTGCGCGGCGGCCATCAAAACACCTACTCCGGCGAGTGCGAACCATTGTTGTGTTGTGGGTTGTTCCCAAATTAACACAACAGCAAGCGTGGCAATGACCAGTCCGATCGCATTGTTTACAAGCAGGATTTGAAACGGCGCTTCTTTCCCTGACAAGCGTTTGATGAAGATTATTTCCAAGCCCAATATCAACGCTGCCCCCAATGCAAGTAATGCGCCGGGCGCAATCGCACCTGAACCGGAGCGCAGTAGGATTAAAGCACCAATCATTGCAATGCCAGCTGCGCACCAGCGAATAGGTCCTATCTTTTCACCAAGCAGGAAGATCGCAAAAACCATCGCAAAAACTGGGTTCAAGAAGCTTATCGCCGTAGCATCAGCGAGAGGAATGAACGCAGCAGCTGCAAACATCAAAGTGACACCCGCTGCACCGCAGGTGGTGCGCATCACATGAAGCTTTAGATCAACGGTTGCGAACTGCGGGCGCAAGATCAGCGCCGCACTGCCTAGGCTTAGGGCGGCAAACAAGAAACGTGCGTGTGTGATTTGCACGGGGTGCAAAGGGGACCCGAGCGTATCGGTGCCAAGCGCCTTCGCTAAAAGAGTTGTCGCTGCAATAAACGCGGTCGCACTGATCATCAAAATCATCGCGAGCCGCGGGTTATGGGTTGGTAAATTGCTTTTATTGAGATTGGGCATACGCCAGACCTGCTTTGAATCAAACCTATCTATAAGCGCGCAATTGTACCGTGCATACAATCGCGTGCTTGCATTCTTTGTGTGCTCGGCTACAAAACGCCCATGATCAAGAACGCACATACCCGTCTTCGACGACACTTGCGCCGCGCCTAAACGCGTTTGATCTGCCGTGCGTGACGGCCAACTCTATCACGCATCACCCAAATTGTTGACTTGCCCCTGCCGCTCAGGCACTCAAAGGGCTCACTTTTCTAAGGATACTCCCATGATCCCCTCCGTTTTGCCAACCTATTCGCGTGCGCCTATGTCCTTTGTTAAGGGCGAAGGGAGCTGGTTGATTGATGCAGACGGGCGACGCTTTCTTGATTTAGGTGCTGGAATCGCTGTGAATGCGCTCGGTCATGCACATCCAGCGCTGGTTGCGGCGCTTACAGATCAGGCGAATGCGCTGTGGCACGTGTCCAATCTTTATCAAATTCCGCAACAGCAAAAGCTCGCCGATCTTTTGGTGGAACACACCTTCGCGGATACCGTCTTCTTTACCAATTCAGGCACAGAAAGCTGCGAACTCGCTGTGAAAATGGCGCGAAAATATTGGTACGATAAGGGCGCTCCAGAACGGGTAGAGATTATTACGTTCGAGGGGTCTTTTCACGGCCGCTCTTCCGCAGGTATTGCGGCTGCGGGTTCGGAAAAAATGACCAAGGGCTTCGGTCCATTGCTCGGAGGCTTCAAACATCTGCCTTGGAACGATCATGAGGCGCTTACAGCTGCGATAACCGATCAAACCGCCGCAATCATGATTGAGCCCGTGCAAGGCGAAGGCGGTATTCGTCCCCTTCCGGATCAGTGTCTCAAAGGACTGCGCGATCTGTGCGATGAACACGGTATTCTGCTCATTCTTGATGAAGTGCAGTGCGGGGTGGGTCGGACTGGCAAACTCTTCGCACATGAATGGGCGGGGATTGCGCCTGACATTATGATGGTTGCGAAAGGCATTGGCGGTGGCTTCCCGCTTGGTGCTGTCCTTGCGACCGAAAATGCAGCAAGCGGGATGACGACTGGGACCCATGGTTCCACCTATGGCGGTAACCCTTTGGGCTGTGCCGTCGGGTGTGTGGTGCTTGAAACCGTTGCCGACCCAGAGTTCCTTGCAGATGTGTCACGTCGTGCAGGCGCGCTGCGTCAAAATCTTGAAGGTTTGATTGCTGAGCATCCAGACGTTTTTGAGGCGGTTCGCGGGACTGGCTTGATGCTCGGAATAAAATGTAAAGCGAGCAACATTGATATCGTCAATGCTGGCTATGACCAGCAGGTCATCACCGTGCCTGCCGCCGACAACGTGATCCGCCTTCTTCCAGCGCTGAATATTACGGAAGCTGACATCGCAGCGGCGACTAAGCGTCTCAGTGCCGCTGCCTCTAAAATAAAGCAAACGGCCTAGCCTTCCTCTCTCGTTAAATATCCCGGGGAGCGCGAGGGGCTGGCCCTTCGCACCCGCACTAACAAAAAGCATATCAAAATGAACCATTTTCTAGACATCCACAAAACAGACCCCTC
>JAHEGL010000383.1 GCA_024645145.1 Planktotalea sp. | reverse complement strand
TATAACTATATGTATCTCACCAAAGATCGCGCGACACTTCTGCCCGCGCTTTGGCTTGCGTATGCGACGGGGCTTTTTGTGGCGCTTTATACGACCTACGACGCCTACGGTATTCGCGCGACGCAGGATCCGTTTACCTTCCTTGCATGGTTCTTCTTTATCGACGGCATCGCAATCCCGCCAATCGCTTACTTGCGTTACCGGCGAATGGTAAACCCACCCGCTTTGCCGCCACTTGCGTTACGCGGAATAGCGGGAGCATTCATCGCATTTGCGTCATTTGGCTCGATTATGCTGGCCACGCGCCTTGACAAGGTGGGCGAAGCGGCCATTTTGCGCGAAACATCTACTGTCTTCGCGGCGCTTATCGGTTGGCTGGTTTTAAAAGAAACTGTTGGCCCAAAGCGCATCGCGTTGATGTCACTGATTGCGCTTGGCGCGGTGATCGTGGAATTTGCAGGCTGAACGCTGAAAAGGGGGGCCAGAATGGCACAGGAAAAAGACGTCAATCCGATCTTGAAGCAGGTCTTGGAGCTTGGCCCGACGCTGGTGTTTTTCCTGATGTATTTGCGCATGCGCGACAACACATACACGATTGCGGGCACAGAATATTCAGGTTTCATCATGGCCACAGTGGCTTTCGTGCCGGTGTTGTTGGTTGCGATGGGGAGCCTTTGGTACCTAACGGGAAAACTCAGCCGGATGCAGATTTTCACAGCCTTTATGGTGATCTTTTTCGGTGGACTTACTGCTTATTTCAACGATGAGCGTTTCTTTAAGATGAAAACAACGTTGGTCTACGGCTTTTTCGCAGTGATCTTGAGCATTGGTTTGGTGCAAGGTAAAAGTTACCTCGCTTTCGTCCTTTCTGATGCATTGCCGATGTCGCAAGAGGGGTGGATGATCCTGACACGTCGCTTGGCGATGATGTTCGCGGCGCTGGCGGTTGGCAATGAAATCATCTGGCGTACCATGTCGACGGATGCGTGGGTCAAAATCGAAACCTTTGGTTTTCCTATCCTTTTGTTTGGTTTTCTATGGGCACAGTTTGCAGCCTTGCAGAAATATATGGATCTGGAAAACTAAGCGCGTTGACGCTGCGCTGCGGCGGGCGTAAATACCTTATGTGGCGATTTGATACCGGATTGTGGGCCACGTTAAATATGCCGCTAAAAGGTCAATGCTCGGGAACCCCGTTTGCTTGACCGCATCGGGGTTTTTTCGTGGAGCAATGCCTCCACGCTAGGAGAACGACATGAGCGAAGAATGGAATACGCGCACGAAACTGGTGCACAGCGGAACCAAACGTAGTCAATGGAATGAGGTGAGCGAAGCGATCTTTCTGACCCAAGGGTTTGTCTACGACACCGCTGAGCAAGCCGAAGCACGCTTTATCAAAGCAGAGCCTGACGAATATATCTATGCGCGCTACGGCAATCCTACGGTTGCGATGTTCGAAGAACGCATGGCCTCCATAGAGGGCTGCCAAGCTGGATTTGCAACAGCATCTGGTATGGCGGCCGTGAACGGCGCTTTGATGGCGTTCCTGAGTGCTGGCGACCACGTCGTCAGTTCGCGGGCGTTGTTTGGCTCGTGTCTCTATATCCTTGATGAAATCCTGCCGCGCATGGGCGTTGAAGTGACGTTGGTCGATGGCCGTGATCTTGACGCTTGGAATGCGGCAATCCGCGAAGACACAAAGCTGGTGTTCTTTGAGACGATTTCTAATCCGGCGCTTGAAGTTGTTGATATCAAATCCGTCAGCGAAATGGCCCACGCTGTTGGCGCGCTTGTGATTGCGGATAACGTTTTCGCCACTCCGGTTTATTCTAACGCGATAGAGCAGGGCGTTGATATCGTTGTGTATTCAGCGACCAAACATATCGACGGTCAGGGTCGCGCGCTTGGTGGTATCATTCTTGGTCCACAGGAACTCATCCGTGGCAAGGTTGAGGCCTACATGAAACACACCGGCGGCGCGATGAGCCCGTTTAACGCATGGATCATGCTCAAAGGCTTGGAGACGATGGATTTGCGCGTGCACGCACAAAGCGCGACAGCTGCGAAATTGGCGGATGCACTGGCAGGCCATGAAAAGCTAGACCGCTTGATTTACCCCGGTCACGACAGCCATCCGCAACACGCGTTGGTCATGTCACAAATGGGCAATGGCGGCACAATGCTCGCGTTTGATGTGAAGGGTGGCAAAGAGGCTGCGTTTCGTGTTCTGAATGCGCTCAAAATTGCAGTGATTTCAAACAATTTGGGGGATGCGAAAACAATTGCGACACCCCCAGCGGCAACGACCCATCAGCGCCTTCCTCAGGATCAGAAAGAGATGCTGGGGATCACGCCAGGTCTTGTGCGCCTGAGCCTTGGGATTGAAGACCCTGACGATTTGATCGACGACATTCTTCAGGCGCTGACCCACGCCTGATCCAGAGTGTTTTGTAACTTCTCAGCAATAACGGGCGCCCCGTATCATTCTGTTCGCCCGTAAAAGCCGAGCTTTTCTTCGTCACTAAACTGCGCGCCCGGGTTTTCGTAATAGGTAAGCACGGTGACGACACGTGGGTGCGGTCCATGTGCAGGGGTCACACAGTGTGGCGTGTTCACACCGCGAAACACATTGAGCGTTCCCGCGCTCGCATCGAGCGATTGCACAGATGGGTCCTGACCAAGAACAAGCCTTTCAACGCCTTCGTAGTTGGGATCATCTGCGCTGCGCAGATCGGTTCGGAACTGAAATGTGCTTCCTTTTTCGGGCGCTTGCAAAAGCAATGTCGTGGTGAATTCAGAGCGATCAAAGTGCCAGTTCAATCCTTGCCCTTCAAAATAGGCCATGACGTTCAAACGCGCCAATGGGTCATCCATCGGATACAATGCAGGGCGCTCCATTACCGTAGCAAGGAAGTCAACAAATGGTTGCCATTCATAAAGCTTCGTTACGGCTGTCGGTTCGACCTGATCGCCGCAAAGTGTCAGGTTTGATGTAGAAAATTCGTTATACAACGCGGAGTCGTCGGGGACATCGGGGATGGTCTTCTTGAAATAGATATTGTGCGTGCGCTCGTGACGGAACGCTTCTGTTTCAAACTTGGGTAACGCATAATCCAGCGTCTGTTGAATAGCATCGGTCTTCATAAAGCCGACCAGATTGAACATCCCGTTTTGCGCCAGCTCGTCGCGGCACCGCGCGATCAAGGCAGAATATTCAGGGCTTTCCGGCTGATCAAGCGGGTATGTTTCAAGATCAAGTATCGTCTTCATCACAGGTCTTTCTAACAAGCACATTACCCTATGTGTAACAGCCTGTTTCATCTTTGGAAGTCACTTTTGACGCTCTTCACTTCGCGTTTGCACCGAAGTGTGTCTGAAAAATATGGAAACTTATGAGTACAATCCCTTATAGTGGAGGGACTTATTGCTTTCGGGAGAGGCGGGAATGAATATTCAGACGCCAGTCGCAGATGAAATCGCCACACATGATGAGGCACAAGCTGCGTTTTCAGCCCTTATAAGTTGGGCGCGCGGTGCAAGCCCACAAGAGCTCAATGCACTAGATCCAAAATTAAGGACCTTGATTGGCAGCAACGAATACCCCGATCTTATTAACGATTATCCGGAAAACTTCGTAGTTGATTCTGCTTATAAGGCGACCTTGCCAGACCTTCAAAACGGGCCAAGCTCGCTTATTCGTGGCTCCAAGCAGCTCATCCAGCATGTGGGTATTTCGAATTTTCGCTTGCCCATCCTG
>JAHEGL010000368.1 GCA_024645145.1 Planktotalea sp. | reverse complement strand
AAATTACATACTGTGGGTCAACTCGCGCCTGGCAATGACATTTGTTTAATCGACACTGATGGCAAAGAAGTACCGCGAGGGCAGGTTGGTGAAATCTGCGGGCGCGGACCGACTATGATGGCGGGGTACTATGGTCGCGATTATCTGACGTCAGAGTATATCTGGCGCAATGACGCTGGTGACATCTACTTTCGATCCGGCGATATGGGGTCATTTGACGCCGATGGCTTCCTTGTTCTGTCAGATCGCAAAAAGGATATGATTATTTCAGGCGGACTTAATATCTATGCGAATGATCTTGAACTGGTTCTTTTGGACGACCCCGATGTGACGGATGTCGCTGTGATCGGAGTGCCTTCAGAAGCATGGGGGGAAACGCCGCTTGGCCTTGTTGTTCTGCGCGCAGGCACAACGCGCAGTGCTGAGCAGATCAAAGAGCGCGCCAATGCTATGCTTGGTAAAAGCCAACGTCTTTCTGTCATTGAGACCCGAAATGTTCTGCCGCGCAGCACGATTGGCAAAATCTTAAAAAAAGACCTACGTGCATTCTATTGGGAATGAGCGACGCGGGTCTTAGCGATTGAAGTTGAGCTTCAGGCCAGGGCTCGGCCAGCGCGTGTGATAAAGGCATCCTGTGCCCGATGCTGTGATCCAAGCATCCCACATGTCAGGCCCGCCAAAGCAAATATTGGTGACGTATGGATCGCCTGGCAGCTCTAGAAATGTGACTTCACCGCCGTCGACCGGCACGGTCGATATGCCGCCGCGCATCAAGGTGGCGACACAAATCAGCCCGTCATTCTGTACCGCCAAACTGTCAAGCAACTGATAATCTGGCAACGTCGTAATCAGTCGACCCGGCATATCAAAGCGGACAGGGCCAATGTGTCCTGGTTCGATCAAATCGAAGCTCCACACGCGCCCTGTTCGGGTTTCGGCGACATGTACAGTCTGATCGTCCGGCGAAAGCCCAATACCGTTGGGGGTAATCATAGGCCCATGCACGCGGCGAATAGCGCTGCCGTCGGTTTGCGCATAGTAGAACGCGCCGTGATGCACGTATTCGGGTGTCGTCTTGCCAAGGTCTGTAAAATAAAAGCCACCTTGCGCATCAAATACGATGTCATTGGGGCCGCGCAAAGGCTGGTCATCGCAGCTTTGATAGATCGTCTCAAACGCACCGCTCACGGGATCAACGCGCTGGATTGATCCTGTTTCATAATCGTTTGGGGTGCCAACAGGGCGAGTGATGCCGTCTTTCTGCGTCCAAACGAAACCGCCATTGTTGCAAACGTAAATCATGCCATCTGGTCCGACTGCTGCGCCATTAGGTCCGCCACCTAGGTCTGCGATGACCTCGATACGGCCATCGGGATGAACGCGCGAAAGCGTTTGGCGCTTGATTTCCACAAGAATGACAGAGCCATCTGCCATCGCAATAGGCCCCTCGGGGAACGCAAGTCCGTCACACACTTTCGTCAGTTTCATCATCATAACCCTCAAATGGAAACGCAGCCGTACAGTAAATACGGCTGCGTATGTTTTCTTAGTTCAGCGTAAGCGCCGCGATGATCTGATCGAAGACCCCTTGCGCTTTGGCGCGCATTTCATCGTCAGTTGAATCCTGAATAGGATGCGGCACTAACGCATAATGTGCATCGTTCATACCGAGTGCCGCACGCTGTGCTTTCGCTGCTTGCGCGAACTCACTTGACGCAATGGCAACTGCGGGGATCCCCTGGATTTCAAACCAGACGTTGTCGTGCATACTGCACGTCGTACAAGATCCTCAGTCGGCCAGTGCTTCTACGAGGTAGTCGCATTCGTCACGAATTCGATGACGCAATGCATCTGGGCAAGGTTTCGCATACGTCGGCTTGGAATAACGTCGCACGGATAGTTCCGGCGCGGCCTTTGCCAAAAGATGTTCTACTTCGTCCAGCAGCACATTGCCGCGCGGTTTGGAGATGTCCAACAGTGCGATAACGCCCGCTAAACTGCCGGTCCTAGTGGTGACCTGCCGTTCAACAGGAACGCGTTCGTCTGTTGGGTCGAGAATTGTTGTCATACTGGCTCCCTTCTCTGGAAAATAGTCAATCTTTGCTTGCGCGCGCTGGGCAGTTTTCAACGGCGCTTGTGCATTACGCGCCGATCTTTTTGGATACTGAGAGCGACCCGATCGCACCTGTAACCCAACCATGAAACGCCGATGAAAACTTACCCGCTTCCGAACCCGCAACCACGATGTGGATATATTCGGAACTGGCGAATTTGGCTCCCTTGGGGGCATCGCTTTTGGTATCGCTCCGCAATGCAGCATCTACGCTTTGCTTGGCGTCTGGGCGGGCCGTTACGTTTTGGATGTGCGCCCGCAGCGCGTCTTTTGAAAAATCCCCGTCTTTCATCAACGTATCAATGTGTTCTGGGCAAACGACTAACACAGCATCTACTGGTATGTTGCGCATTTTGGGTGAAAACACGCCATCCAGTCCAAGCCCCAACGTATCCGCAATGTCATGCGGACTGCGCGAACGTTGATCAACGATATGCATCGGGCCACTAGTCATTGCGAAAAGGGTTACAACAGAATCCTGCGCAACAAACCCGCGCTCCACATGAAGCGCAGGCCAAGGGGAACGTTCTTCATGCTCCGCAAAACACATGGTGAATTTCATCGGATTACCAAGCGTAGAGCGTTCAACTCCACCCGTTGATGCGCCGCCCACGTTTCGCACGACCAAACGAAGCGCGCGCCCGATTGTTGCATTGGCACGATTACCCGCACCCAAAGCCGCCAAACTCGACCTTCTCCACATCGTCCCATGTCAATCCGCCATAAGCGAGATACGCGCCGTTGTTCACGTTGAGCGCGGGGGCTCCTTTGACCCAAGCAACGCGCATCCCTTTGAGATCCGCGTAAGTGAACCCTTCGCATCCGGGCTTACCTGCTTTTTCACAAGCTTCTGCCGCGACAGCGAGAGATAGGCCAACGGTGCCACCATTATTGGCGGCCAAAACGCGCACGGGCTGTGGCCCCCAGCTCTCAGCGCCAAATTGGAACACGCCTTCTTGCGCCATGAACGATCCACCCACGCCGTTCGCAGAAAATTGCACCTTTCCCTGACGCAGTGGTTCTGTGCGGGCAATGTCATTCTTGCCTGGCAGAACCCGCAGGTTGACGCCGCTGGTTGCTTGTAGCGCTGCGCCAATCGCAACGGATTGGTTATAGCTTGCAGACCCTGTCCCGTAGGCGGTCCATGTCAGTTGTTTTGGTAGATCATGGCCGTCAGCGAAGACAGCGCTTGATGCGATCGAAATCACCGCTGCTAATTTGAATAAGTGCATAAATTCCTCCCATAATGACCCTTGGATTGCAGCACACCCACCCATCAGGTCTGAGAAGAGTGAACAATGCGAAGGATGCGGGAGTAAATTCCGCTGTGCGGAAATAGCGCTTACGCTGCGTCACTTTTTGATTTCGAAAGAGCGATGAAACAGTGAATTCCGTTGCGATTTTTCCAATTGCATCTGCAGTTCTGGCTCGAGTAGACAACGGCTATCCCGTTCTCTTTTCTGAAATGACTATTTTGACCGCGTTGCGCACCGCTGCGACCTCTGCGCTGGTGGCTACATATCTTGCCCCTAAAAACTCCAAAGTCATGGCGATGATCGGGAATGGCGCGCAATGTGAATTTCAGGCGCTCGCGTTCAAGGAAGTTGTCGGCATAGAAACTGTTCGCCTTTTTGATATCGACCCGACAGC
>JAHEGL010000363.1 GCA_024645145.1 Planktotalea sp. | reverse complement strand
TTTCTCTAGGAAATCAAAAGCGCCGATGCGCATCGCATTCACGGCCATTGGGACATCGCCGTGTCCGGTTATCATTATGACCGGCAAAGCGCTGTCCGTGCTCATCAGCTTCTTTAGAAATTGCATCCCGTCCATACCAGGCATTTTAATGTCAGATATCACAATGCCTGGGTAGTCAGAACTGATCCCTGCCAAGGCATCCTCCGCAGAGGCAAAGGTTTCCGTGTCATACCCTGACAGCGCGAGCCACTGTGAGATTGACTGACGCATATCTTTTTCGTCATCGACGATCGCGATCTTCATTGAATTGGCCATGTCTTTTACTCCGCTGCGGGTTCGGCGATAACCGCCTCATCCAAATTCGCCTCATCCAAACTTGTTGCTGACTCATGTAAGATCGGCAAACGGATTTCAAAGACCGCCCCCCTCTGCGCTGCATTTCGCGCAGTCATGCGGCCGCCCAGGTCGTTGACGATGCCTGACGAAATGGCAAGGCCAAGCCCGACACCGTCGCCGGGCGCTTTGGTGGTGTAAAACGGCTCGAACAATGCATCGAGGTTTTCAATGCCTTGCCCGTTGTCGCGCACAGTCAGAATTGCAGTGTCCCCAGCCGCCAGCAAAACATCGACCTGTGGATCTTCAACCGACTTGGTCGCATCCAAAGCATTGCGCAGTAAGTTGATCATCACTTGCTCAACGCGCACACGATCCCCCATCACCATGACTGGTTCCTGGGGCAGCGTTTTATTGATTTGTAACAACCTTTGACGCAACTGCGGCTCCATCATGGACAAGCTAGACGCCAACGCATCACACAGGTTTACAGGGGCAAAGCTATCGCCGCCTTTGCGCGCGTAGCTTTTAAGTTGTCGCGTGATCGCCCCCATACGCCCTATCAAATCGTCAATGCGCTGAAAGCTTGCCAGCGCTTCGTCTGGGCGACCGCGACCGACCAAAAGCTTCGCCCCCGCAAGATAGGTTTTCATCGCAGCAAGCGGTTGATTCAACTCGTGGCTCACAGCCGCGGACATCTCACCTAAAGCTGCGAGTTTCGAACTTTGTGCAAGAGTTTGCTCCGCCACTGCAAGGTTCTCTTGCACCTTCTGGCGTTCGGCGACTTCTCTCTGTAGGCGAATGTTGAGTTGGCGAAGTTCTGCCGATTCACGCTGGAAGAGCGCCATGCGCACGGCCGTTTTACGATTCAAGAAGTAAAACGCCAGCGCCAGCAGCATCGCGAATCCCATAATTTCGAGGGCAAGAACGCCATTCACACGCTCACGAACAGACGCATAAGACGTAAAACTGGCGATCTGCCAGCCGCGAAACCGCACGCGCGCCTGTGAGCGCATTAACGCCTCGCCGCGCAGATAGGCATCGCCGGGGACACCACCCCAATCAGCCGTCGCCTGAAGCGCGCGCGAAATCGCTCCGGAGGGCGGTTGTCTTTGCAAAGCCTCTTCTTCCGTCAAACCGCGCCAACGCGGCTCGGTCGACAGAATAATCGTACCTTCGGAATTGGTGATCAAAACCGCGTCTGAAATACCTGCCCACGCGCGTTCAAATTTTTGCAAATCCACTTCCACCACAACAACACCAAGCACGTCATTATTGCTTTCGACGCGCCGCGAATATGTAAACGAGTACCCGCCGGATTCACGCGGCATCAGGGAAAATACCGTTTCTTTTGAACGCAATGCGTTGACAAAGTACTGATCAGAGCGGTGCAAAGACTGTAGACGGTTGCGGTCCGTCGCGGCGACAGAGCGGCCATCGCGATCTAACAGCATCAACGATGCGGCACCAATTTCTTCGACAAAACTGATCAAGCGTTGCGTTGAATTGGTAAAATCATTTGAATTCAAAGCGCCAATAAGCGCTGGGTCGCGCGCGAGCAGTTGCGGCACAATGGAGTTACGGCGCAGTTCTGAAAGGATATTGCCACTGTAGAGCGCGAGGCGCAGCTCAGCCTGATTGCGTGTGGTTTCGGTAAAGCGATCCGTTAGAAAACGATTGCTCATAAAGACTGTTACGCCCGCAAGCACAATCAGCCCGAACAGGAAAAACCTGACCCGCCAAGGATCGAACCGCGCGGTTCTACGCGGGATCCGTTTGGGTCTAACTGGTTTTGGCAAAGATGTGGGCGCATCACTCATAGGTTTGATGCTAATGCGCCGATCAGGATCGCTCAAGACAGCTTGCTCACGCGGTCGTAATTGCCCCAAGCAAACCAGCGAAAAGTCGAGCGCCATCTGCAGACAGATGTGCTTCTTCCATCGCGCGTTCCGGATGCGGCATCATGCCAAGGACACGACCATTGGCAGATGTAATCCCAGCGATATCACGAACAGACCCATTCGGATTGTCAGTGTAGCGAAAGGCAAGGCGCCCCTCCCCGACCAAGCGATCAAGCTCATCCGGCGTGGCCGTATAATTGCCGTCATGGTGCGCAATAGGCACTTGGATGGTTTGTCCCGCCGTGTAGTTGCTTAGAAAATCACTGTCGCAAGCGCCCACTTCAAGACCAACCGTCTTGCAAATGTACTTAAGCCCTGCGTTACGCATCAATGCGCCCGGCAACAAGTGCATTTCAGTCAAAACCTGAAAACCGTTGCAAACACCGAAGACATACCCGCCTTTTTCAGCGTGCGTTTTTACAGCGGCACAAATCGGCGAATTCGCAGCAATTGCCCCACAGCGCAAATAGTCGCCATAAGAAAAGCCACCGGGAATGCCGACAAGGTCGATACCTTCTGGCAATGTGCTGTCTTTATGCCAAACGCGCGTGACCTCTGCGCCGACCATTTCCAACCCGACAGCAAGGTCGCGATCACAGTTGGAACCGGGAAAGGTAATGACTGCCGCGCGCATCAGCTCAGCTCCACCGTGTAGGATTCGATCACAGTATTCGCGAGCAGCTTTTCGCACATCTCGTTTACCTCAGCTTCTGTCGTGCCATCTGCCAGATCAAGTTCGATCACCTTGCCCTGACGCACACCGTCAACACCCTCAAAACCAAGCGCCCCAAGCGCGTGACGCACAGCTTCGCCTTGCGGATCCAAGACACCATTTTTCAACATGACGTGTACACGAGCTTTCATCGATAAGTCCTTTATGGCGTTCTTTAGTCAGAGTTAGTTAATCAAAGTCGGATTGGTCACCGGCTGTTGGTTCTTGGGCAAGACGCCCAAGCGTCGCGCAACTTCGGTGTAAGCATCCGTCAGCGAGCCTAGGTCACGGCGAAACACATCTTTGTCGAGCTTTTGACTGGTCTCAATGTCCCATAAGCGGCAGCTATCAGGGCTGATTTCGTCCGCAAGAATAAGACGTTGGTAATCGCCCTCATAGACGCGACCAATTTCGATCTTGAAGTCGATCAGTTTGATTCCGACACCGTACATAATGCCAGACAGGAAGTCGTTCACGCGCAATGTCAAAGATAGAATATCTTCCATGTCCTGCTGGGACGCCCAGCCAAAGGCAGCAATGTGCTCTTCAGAAACAAGCGGATCG
Organism: Planktotalea sp.; assembly: GCA_024645145.1. Lineage (GTDB taxonomy): Bacteria > Pseudomonadota > Alphaproteobacteria > Rhodobacterales > Rhodobacteraceae > Planktotalea. Next base: position 253 of record JAHEGL010000363.1, on the reverse strand, counting down.
CCAAGTTTGTCGTCTTTCAGGCAGTATTCGATAATCGGGCGCGGCAATTGCGTGCCCTCTTCAATTCCAAGTCGTTTGGACATGGTGCCAGCGGCATAGTTGCGCACGATAATTTCCAGAGGAACGATCTCGCAGGTACGCACCAGCTGCTCGCGCATATTCAGGCGTTTGATGAAGTGTGTTGGCACACCAATGCTGCCAAGACCGACCATGAAATACTCGGAAAGCATGTTATTTAAAACACCCTTGCCTT
>JAHEGL010000307.1 GCA_024645145.1 Planktotalea sp. | reverse complement strand
TCAAGTCGCACGACCTTCGCGCCCGGAAAATCCTTTTCAAACCTTAGGATATTGCCGACTTCTGCACCGCGCCAACCATAGATTGATTGATCATCATCCCCAACGCAACAGATGTTCTTATGCCCCCCGGCAAGCAAACGCAGCCAGAGATATTGTGCGACGTTTGTGTCCTGATACTCATCCACCAGAATGTAGCGGAACCAGCGTTGGTATTGATTGAGCACATCATCGTGTGTCTGGAAAATCGTGACCACATGGAGCAACAGATCACCGAAATCGACTGCGTTGAGTTCCAAAAGACGTTTTTGGTACATCTCGTAAAACTCGGTGCCGCGGTTATTGTAAGCCCCTGCATCCGCGCTTGGGACTTTGTCCGGTGTGAGCGCGCGGTTCTTCCAGCCGTCAATCAGACCCGCCAACATCCGTGCAGGCCAACGTTTGTCGTCGATATTTTCCGCGCGCAAAAGCTGTTTGAGCAGGCGGATTTGGTCATCCGTATCGAGGATCGTAAAGTTGCTCTTCAACCCCACCAATTCCGCATGTCGGCGCAAAAGCTTCACGCAGATCGAGTGGAACGTGCCAAGCCACGGCATGCCTTCGATAGATTGCCCAAGCATCCCACCCACACGGTTTTTCATTTCCCGCGCGGCTTTGTTGGTAAAGGTCACCGCCAGAATTTCATTAGGGCGTGCTTTGGACGCATTCATCAAATGAACAATGCGCGTTGTCAGCGCTTTCGTCTTACCCGTTCCCGCACCCGCCAGCATAAGGACTGGACCATCCAGAGTTTCCACCGCTTCACGTTGCGCGGGATTTAGGCCATCCAGATAAGGCATCGGACGCGCAGACATCGCGCGTTGAGAGAGGGGCACGGAGGCGCTGTCAAAGGCGTCCATTTCATCAAAATTGCTCATGCGCACGACTCTAGCGCGCAAATGCCAATAGGAAAAGAGAGGTTCTTGATCTGTTCTGCATTCTTTTGCTAGACAAATGCCTCAACGCAGCAAAGACTGCGCATATGAATTTACACTCGACCTACCCCGCAATCTCAGATTTGCGCGCAGCTGCAAAGCGCCGTATTCCGCATTTTGTTTGGGAATATCTTGATAGTGCGACGGGCAATGAGGCCACGAAAGCACGCAATCGAGCCAAGCTGGATGAGGTGTTGATGATGCCGTCGATCCTGCACGGTGAGATGGCGGCTGACCTGAGCGTCAACTTGTTGGGGCAGACGTTGCCCTTGCCCTTTGGTATCGCGCCGGTTGGGATGTCGGGATTAATCTGGCCCGATGCGGAGCGTCTTCTGGCATCTAATGCAGCAAAACTTGGCATTCCCTATACTTTATCGACCGTGGCCACACGCACACCTGAAGATGTCGCGCCCCATCTTGGGGCGCAGGGATGGTTTCAAATGTACCCGCCACGCGACGATGGGATCCGTAGCGATATGCTGGCGCGCGCGAAATCAGCGGGCTTTCACACATTAGTGCTCACCGTTGACGTGCCTGTCGCCTCCCGCCGCGAGCGCCAACTCAGGGGCGGCTTGCAGCAGCCCCCAAAACTCACGCCACATTTGCTGGCTCAAGTCGCAAAGTGCCCTATTTGGGCAATCGGCACAGCGAAACTTGGCATGCCGCGCATGCGATTGATGAACAGCTATGCGGATCACGTAAAAGGCCAGACCGAGGGTCTAAGCAGCACTGCCCATGTCGGATACTTGCTGCGCACATCACCGGATTGGGACTATCTGTATGACCTGCGTGCTGAATGGGATGGTCCTTTGGTCGTCAAAGGCGTGCTCAACATCGCTGATGTGGCACACCTTGAGAGCGCTGGCGTCGATGCGATCTGGCTATCCAATCATGCTGGGCGTCAGTTTGATGCGGCCCCTGCTCCCATAGAAATACTGCAACACGTTCGGACCGCGACGAAGCTTCCTTTGATCTTTGATAGCGGCATTGAAGGCGGGCTGGATATTTTGCGTGCCCTCACTCTGGGCGCGGATTTTGTGATGCTTGGACGCGCATGGCACTATGCGCTTGGCGCACTTGGCGAAAAAGGGCCTGCGCATCTAGCGGATATGCTGAAATCAGATTTAGCCGCCAATATGGGCCAAATCGGTGCGCAACGTTTGAGCGATGTGCCCAAGACGATTCTAACGCCGGATTAAGTCGACCAGTTGACAATCAATGTTAGCGTTAACATAAGCATTTATTAACGCTAAACACCCAGAACAACGAATATCGCGCATCGGTTTTAGTGTGTAAAAACCGCGCAACAGACCAACTCGGGAAGGCTGACATGACTGAATTCAACAAAATCCTCATCGCTAATCGCGGAGAAATTGCGATCCGTATTATGCGCGCAGCCAACGAGCTCGGAAAGAAAACCGTCGCCGTTTATGCCGAAGAGGATAAACTGGGTCTGCACCGGTTCAAAGCAGATGAAGCTTACCGTATTGGCGAAGGTCTCGGGCCTGTCGCGGCTTATCTCTCTATTAACGAAATTATCCGCGTCGCAAAAGCATCTGGCGCGGATGCCATTCATCCGGGCTATGGTTTGCTGTCGGAAAATCCTGATTTTGTTGACTCCTGTGATGCCAACGGGATCACATTCATTGGCCCAAAGGCCGCAACGATGCGCGCACTTGGTGACAAAGCCTCGGCACGGCGCGTCGCAATTGAAGCAGGTGTGCCAGTTGTGCCTGCAACCGAAGTGCTTGGCGATGACATGGCCGCCGTTAAGAAAGAAGCGGGCGACGTTGGCTATCCGCTGATGCTTAAGGCGTCATGGGGCGGCGGCGGTCGCGGCATGCGTCCGATCCATTCTGAAGACGAGGTTGAAGAGAAGGTTCTTGAAGGGCGCCGTGAAGCTGAAGCCGCTTTTGGCAATGGCGAGGGCTATCTTGAAAAGATGATTATCCGCGCCCGTCACGTCGAGGTGCAAATTCTCGGGGACAGTCATGGCGGCATGTATCACCTGTTTGAGCGTGATTGCTCTGTGCAACGCCGCAATCAGAAAGTCGTTGAGCGTGCCCCTGCCCCGTATTTGAGCGAGGCGCAACGTGTCGAGATTTGTGATCTTGGTCGTAAAATTTGTGCGCATGTGAATTATGAGTGCGCTGGTACTGTCGAATTCCTGATGGATATGGACAGCGGCAAGTTTTACTTCATCGAAGTGAACCCGCGTGTACAGGTGGAACACACAGTCACAGAAGAGGTGACTGGCATTGATATTGTCCAAGCCCAGATCAAAATCGCTGAGGGCAAAACGATTGCTGAAGCGACGGGCAAAGCAAGCCAAAAAGAGGTGCGTTTGAATGGACATGCGCTGCAAACGCGGATCACCACCGAAGATCCGCTGAACAACTTTATCCCCGACTATGGCCGCATCACAGCCTTTCGCGAAGCCCAAGGCATGGGCATTCGTCTTGATGGTGGGACAGCTTACTCAGGCGGCGTGATCACGCGCTACTATGACAGCCTTTTGATGAAAGTGACCGCCCACGCACCAACACCTGAAGCAGCGATTGCGCGCATGGATCGTGCGTTGCGCGAATTTCGCATTCGTGGCGTCAGCACAAATATCGCGTTTGTAGAGAACCTGCTGAAGCACGAAACGTTCTTAAGCAACGAATATACAACCACATTCATCGACAACACACCGGACTTGTTCGATTTCAAGAAGCGCCGCGACCGTGCGACGAAATTGTTGATTTATATTGCTGACATCACTGTGAACGGCCATCCGGAAACTGCTGGCCGCGCTTTGCCCGCCGCAGATTTGAAAACACCTAAGGCCCCT
>JAHEGL010000292.1 GCA_024645145.1 Planktotalea sp. | reverse complement strand
AAACGCTCAACATTGAAGGCACTTTGAACCTGCTAACAGAACAAGATCGTTCCAAACGCGAAGCGGCGAGCCGTGAAGTTGCGCGTGTTCTTGGCGAAAATGTCAAAACGTTCGCGTGTTCACAACACCCAAGCCAAAGAAAAAGAGATCATTGATCGTTGGCGCGGCATGGAAACACCGCAAACGGGCCGCCACCTTAGCAACCATGTCGAGCCTGAAGTCGTGGAAGCGCTGCGCAGTGCAGTTGTCAAAGCCTACCCCAAGCTCAGCCACCGCTATTACGAGATGAAACGCGGCTGGCTTGGCCTTGAGCGCATGGAAGTTTGGGATCGCAACGCGCCACTGCCGATGGAAGATAGTCGCATTGTCGGCTGGGACGCCGCTGAAGCCACTGTGATGGAGGCGTATAACGCATTTGATCCGCGCATGGGCGAGATCGCAAAGCCCTTTTTCAAAGATGGCTGGATCGATGCAGGTGTGAAACCCGGCAAAGCCCCGGGAGCCTTCGCACATCCTACAGTGACCGACGTACACCCTTACGTGATGCTGAATTACCTTGGCAAACCGCGTGACGTGATGACGCTGGCCCATGAACTCGGTCACGGTGTGCATCAAGTTCTGGCCGCGGGCCAAGGCGAAATGCTCTCCTCGACACCGCTCACATTGGCTGAAACGGCCAGTGTATTTGGCGAAATGTTGACGTTCCAAAAGATGCTCGAAAAGGCTGAAACTCAGGCGGAGCGCAAAGTCCTTCTGGCCGGCAAAGTGGAGGACATGATCAACACAGTCGTGCGCCAGATCGCGTTTTACGACTTTGAGTGTAAGCTTCACGATGCACGTCGAGGTGGCGAATTAACACCTGAGGACATCAATGCGCTCTGGATGAGCGTTCAAGCGGAAAGCCTAGGGCCTGCGTTTGACTTTATGGAGGGGTATGAAACCTTCTGGGCATACATCCCGCATTTTGTGCATTCGCCGTTTTACGTTTACGCCTATGCCTTTGGCGATGGTTTGGTAAACGCACTATATGCGGTGTATCGTGAAGGCGGTGAAGGCTTTGCAGAAAAGTACTTCGACATGCTCAAAGCCGGTGGATCCAAGCATCACAAAGACTTGCTGGCGCCTTTCGGCTTAGACGCCTCTGATCCGAAATTCTGGGACAAAGGTCTGTCCATGATTTCTGACATGATTGATGAGCTTGAAGCGATGGGCTGACGTGTTTCGTAGGGTGCGTGATATCACGCACCCTACCCCAACATGGCCACTGCTTGAGCCAAAAAGTAACCTCTATTGCAAGACAAACGGCTGAGCGAGCCACTCATAAATCGCTTCTGTCGTAGCTCCTGGGTTTTCCAACGTCGGCAAATGACCGGCATTGGAAATCACGCGAAGCTCTGCATAAGGGATCAATTCCGCCATAAACACATGGCGTTTCACTGGGCAAAGCGCATCATGTTCACCGCACAAAACCAAGGCTGGCACCTTGCATTTGCGCAATGTGGATTGCTGATCGCGGCGACGCTGCAATGCGCGCGATTGACGAACAGACACATCTGATCCCATGACCGCGGCCATATCCATCACAAGGTTTAGCACATCAACACGTTGCGGACCCGGTGCCAGGTAGTTTGGCTTCATTTCTTCACGCATCACTTCTAACAAACGGCCAGACTTTGCTCCGATGGTTTGCGCTTCGCGCCCCGCAGCGACCTGAGGCGTTTCAGGAAGTGGGTTGGTGTCCATCAAAGCGATACGCGTAACCCGTTCGGGCGCACGACGTAGAATTTCCATCGCAACGATCCCACCCATCGACAGACCCGCCAGCGCGAATTTTGCAGGTAGCGACGCCAACAAACCAGATGCTATTTCCTCAACCCGTTCCCCTTGAGAGATCGGTGCGCACATGACTGCTCGATCAGAGGACAATTCGGCAATTTGCGGACCAAACAGACGCGCATCGCACATTAAGCCGGGCAAGAAAACAACGGGTTCGTTCATTTCACGTCCTTCGAAAAATGATGCGGTAACATCTGCTGCAGATTTATCTGCTAAGACCGCAGGTGCAAGCCAATTTCACAAATTCCGCCCTCTTCAAGCATTAGAGAGTAAGATCAACGCACTTGCCGCCAGTAGAAAAAACTGAAGAATGAAGAGTGTCGTACTTTTATGGCTCGCAAAGCTTATGCAATCTTCAAACCACGAAATTCAGGAAAATCAGCATAACGCTTTTGGCGCATTGCAAGTGGTTCGGCGGGCTCAGCAAACGCCTTTACCAGCGTACCCTTCGGCGCAATATGGCTGTCTATCCGTCGGGGCGTGTCGGGGCGCCAAGACAGATTGAAAGCGCAGAGCTTTGGGGAAAACCAGGCCTCCGTAAAAGGGAGATGGTCATAAAGCCAATACGCCAAATCACGCCAGTCACGCCCTTGGGCATAACGATCTTCGAACCAAGGGATTGCAATAGATGCACCTGCAATCTCGACATTTTCGAAATCCCAAATGTGGCATTCTAACGGATACTCATTGCGCGCGCAGTTCAGACGGTTTTCGTTGCCAAAACGGTTCAATTCAGGCGCGCGGTAGCCTGAACGAACCCCAATGCGTCCAAATGTTTCTTCTAGCGGATCAAGAAGATTGGTGCAGAACGCCCGTCCCCTTTCAATCGCGAGATCCGGGTTCTCGGAAATATTTTGAATGCGATGAATATTGCCAATTTCAGAATAGAGGAATTCACGCATGTAGAAGTATTTAGACAATCGCACCCGCCCCAAAGTCTCGAGCGACCACATGGAAGCAGGTTTGCGCATTAATCGTAGCCGCCGTTCCAACGAAATGCGCCATCTTCCTTGCGCAGTGGCGAGAATGGATTATGCGCGACCTCCCAGATATGCCCGTCTGGGTCTGCAAAACAGCCGTGATGCCCGCCCCAAAACACGTCGGTTGCGGGTTTCAGAATGCGCGCGCCAGCTTTTTCAGCAGCAGCCAAGACGGCCGCAACATCAGCGTTTTCACGACAATTATACCCGAGCGTCGAACGCCCTGTTCCAAGATCAGCGACATCAATCCCAATATCTTTTGCAAGCATATCAAGCGGATAAAGACCAAGTGTCTGCCCAAGCAAATCATAGGCGACAACGCCGTCATCGGTCTCTACGCGCACCCACCCCATCGCATCTTAAAACGTGGCAGATGTATCCATATTCGTGACGCCAAGTGTGATTAAGCTTACGCGTTGTTCCAATGTCCGTCTCCTTAATAGATTATTTCAAAACAGTTTTCGCCCAATCGATCATTACCTGAGATGCGCCTGCCGTTTGTCCAGGTGATAGGATATCCCCCGCAATAACATGGCTATAAGGGTCATCACCCTCCCCCATATTAAGGATTTCAAAGCTGCTTTCACCGCCCCATTCTTCAGCCACTTCACGGTTTTTCGTCGCGCTCACGACCCGATCTTGATCAGAAATCATGAAGAGCGCAGGAACTTTCGCTTGGCCAAGATCCAAACCATCAACCGCTTTCACCAAAGCAGCCATGGGCATCAATGCAACGGTTGGATAGCTGTTTGTCCAATACGCGGCATGGCCTTCATTCAGCGTTTCAAAGCTGCGCTGCGCACCCGCAACCATCGGGCCCCACCAGCGCACCGCCGGCCACGTCAGGATCACTGATGCAGCCGAATTCAACGCAAAGTTGGGAGATACGAATACTGCACCAGCAACATTTTGCATCAGATCTTCGCGCCGTGGATTTCCAGAATTTATGCGCGAGCAGATAGCAGGCAATTGGAGCCACCATCGCACCGCTGCA
>JAHEGL010000278.1 GCA_024645145.1 Planktotalea sp. | reverse complement strand
TTGGTGAAACAACTGGCCACCTTGGTCAATCCGCCTTGTTGGCTGAGGTGTTCAACCGTGTTGAGGGTGACGCGCCAAGCGTTGATCTAGACGCAGAAGCAAAGCACGGCGATTTCATCCGCGCCAACCGCGATTGGATCAAAGCTTGTACTGATCTGTCTGATGGTGGTCTTGCGCTTGCCGCGTTCGAAATGGCGGCCAGTGCAGATGTGGGCGTGACACTGGACAGCGCAGATACCCCCGAACTGTTTGGCGAAGATCAAGCGCGCTACCTTGTGGCGTGTAACTTTGATCAAGCCGAAGCGCTGATGAGTGCGGCGGGCCAAGCAGGCATTTCTATCGCATTCGTTGGTAAATTTGGCGGTACAGATGTGACCATTGGCGGGTCTAGCGCGAGCTTGGCAGAGCTTAGAGACGTGTCTGAAAGCGTGTTTCCGACACTCTTTTCTTAAGCGGCTCTTGCGAGCCCCTCGCCCCGCTTCTACATTCGATCCAAGTTAGACACGAAAAGGCACGATCCATGGCTATCACAGCACAAGAGATTGAAGCGCTTTTGCGCGAAGGTTTTCCCGAAGGACAGATCACCGTGCAAGGTGATGACGGCCAACATTTCGCCGCCGAAGTGATCGATGCCTCCTTCAAGGGCAAGAACCGTGTGCAACAACAGCGCGCCGTATATGCCGCGTTAAAAGGTAAAATGGATGGCAGCGCAGGCGAGCTACACGCGCTGGCCCTAACAACCAAAGCCCCAAGCTAAAAAACAAGCGCAGCTGCGCGAATGGAGACGACAATGAGCGACGTAAAAGAAACCATCCAAAAGACCGTGACTGACAATTCCGTTGTTTTGTTCATGAAAGGCACGAAAGAGATGCCGCAATGCGGATTTTCATCCCGCGTCGCTGGTGTGTTGAATTACATGGGCGTTGAATTTGCTGACGTGAACGTCCTCGCAGATGAAAACATGCGCCAAGGGATCAAAGATTTTTCTGATTGGCCAACGGTTCCACAGCTTTATGTCAAAGGTGAGTTTGTGGGCGGCTGTGATATCATCACGGAGATGACCCTGTCAGGTGAGCTGGACACACTCTTTGATGATCAAGCGATCACCTATGACAAAGACGCTGCGGATAAAATTCGCGAAGCAAACGGGTGATCTGGAGCGCCGAATTCTTTGTAAATTCGCGCGTCTTTCAATCTTCCAACCCTGCAATATGGTGAGCGCGCCGCACGGCGCGTTCGCAATCCAAGGCCATTGATTTGCGGTTTTGCGCATCCAAAACACGTAGTGGCGGATGGTACACCACTTCAACCCGTCCAGCTTTGCGCACGGCTAACGTCTTGATCAGATGTGGGAAAAAATCCATGTCACCCCACCACCCATAAAAGCGTTTCTCTTCGCCGTTCGGGGCGTGATAATTCAAGGTAACCGGTTGCACCCACAAGATTTCTTTAAGCTCCTGTGCAAAGAATGCTGCAAACAAAGTCGATTTAAATGGCAAAACGCGCAAGCCATCCGTCGACGTGCCTTCTGGAAAGAACAATAACTTGTGTCCTGCTTTCAAACGGGTTTCGAACACCTCTTTTTGCGCTTTGGCTTTTCGCGGGTTGCGTTCGATAAACACGGTCCCCGTGGCTTTGGCGAGTGCTCCGATCCCCGGCCAACTGGCAACTTCGGACTTGGACACGAAATACACGCGTTTCGCTGCATTCAATGCGAAGATGTCCAACCAAGAGCTATGATTGGCCACCACAGCACCCGGTTGCGTCATATGCCTGCCTTTTACGCTAAACGACATCCCCATGATCCGGAACGCACTCCGGCAGACGAATTGAGTTATATAGGGCGTCAAAGGTCGGCCAAGACCAAACAAAGGGCGCTCGATTAAACGCAGCAGCAAAAGCACTGTGAGACACATCAGGATCAACACAACAATTGGGATCGCACGAAGCGCAAAACGCAACCATCCCATCGCGCCAATCGCGCTCAAATCAACATGATCGTCCTCATTAGGTTTCCAAACATCTGCCATCACGTGCGATCCATAAGATAGAGTTTACGCTGCTTTTCGCTAATTTGAGCGACGTCGAGAACCAAGCACACGTCCGTTGTGTTAAAAGCGTGATCCAAATACGCGCCCTGCCCAATATAACCGCCAAGCCGCAAATACGCTTTGATCAACGCAGGAATTTGCGTCATCGCAGATTTGCGATCAATCTGTCCGCCCTGCTGGTTCAACGGCAAAATAGAAGGGTCTTGGGCGATTGGCCGCAGGTCTTTGGGTGCGAGATGACGATCATGCAGTAGCTGCAAAGGTGCCTCCAGCTGTACACAGTCTGTGCCCTGAAAACTCGCAACGCCAAAGAGGATGTCGATGCCCTGCTCAAATACATATCGTGCCAAAGCAGACCATAAATGATACATCGCGGTCCCGCCACGATACTCAAGATGCAAGCAAGAGCGTCCCAATTCTAAAAGCTTTATCGGAGCTGACGTGAACGGTGTCAGATCAAACTCTTTGGCTGAATAAAAACCACCTGCGCGCGCGGCCCCGCTTTGATCCATCAAACGATACGCGCCGACAAGTTGTTGGGAAATATCGTCTCCACGAGTTCGATCAAGGAGCATTAAATACATACTAAACGGATCAAAATGATCCTTTTCCAACCCGTTCGCGTGATCGATCATTGGCCCATCACCGCCGAGTTCCGTCACAAAAACATCGTAACGAAGCGCTTGCACAGCACGACGTTCTTCTGGTGTGCGCGCAAAAATAACGTCGAACTCTGGGCTTGGCATGAACGCGGGTTCCTTCGCGCTGAGCTGCGCAATTGTGCAGAGATTTAGGTAAAGCGCACTCTGAGTTCAAGCAAAACACCAAGGCGGTCTTGCTTACACAAAAATTCAACCTATAGTTGATTTGCTAATAATTAACGTTCACGCGCCATCAAAGACAGGCACAAGCGCTATTCGAGAGCCATCAATGACCACTTTGCCCATCTCACGGAAATTCACAGTGATCCGACCATCGATGACGGATTGTACCTGCCCGAGGCCCCACTCAGTCTCATTCGGGTGGCGTACAATCATGCCCGGTTCAAGAAACGCGTTCAAATCTGTCATCTTCGTTCAACCTTTTGGCATTTCATTTAAGGACCTCCACAATGGGTGAACAGAACCTACATTTTTCGGCCTTGGTCGGATCGCGGATCTGCCACGATCTAATTAGCCCTATCGGCGCGATAAACAACGGGATGGAACTTTTGTCCATGTCCGGAACGCCTCCAAGCCCTGAAATGGCATTGATCTCGCAAAGCGTGGAAGCTGCGAATGCGCGCATCCGTTTTTTTCGAATCGCATTTAGTGCCCCTAGCGAAACGCAGCTCATCGGCCGCTCTGAAGTAACGTTGCTGTTACGCGATATAACACGGGATTCGCGACTATTCATAAATTGGATGCCTAACGAGGATATGACGCGTGCTGAGGTGCAGTTAGCCTTTTTAGCGATACAGTGCGCCGAACAGGCCCTGCCCTACGGCGGACAGGTGACTATTGAGCGAGCGCAAGGCAGATGGCACCTCACGTTGGAAGCAGACCGGATCAGCCTTGACCCTGATCTTTGGGCCACGTTTGAAAAACACGCGGCTCAGGACGAAATGCAAAACGACTGCGCACATGACACAGTTGTTCCTGTGCATGTCCAATTTGTCCTACTGCCAATGCATGCACACGCAATGGGACGACATGTGCGCTATACTCAAGACGATACCAAAGCGGTTCTCACAGTTTAAGCACGCGTTGTCCCGTCGCCGGTCACTAGGTA
>JAHEGL010000269.1 GCA_024645145.1 Planktotalea sp. | reverse complement strand
AGCTTTGGTTGTCACCCAGATTGCAGAAGGTTCGGGCGCGGTTCCCTGAACTTTCCCTGTCCATTACAGCGCTTGAGCAAGCCCCAAACCTTGCGCGCGAAGTTTTTGATGTCAGCTTGTTTTTCGGGGTTCCGACTGGTGCAGCCAATCAGATCGTCCTTGCGCAGGACGAGATTTTTCCAGTTTGCACACCTGATATGGCCAAATCGATTCACAGTGTTGAAACGCTTTTGCGCTGTCCATTGATACTGGATTCCACTTGGGGGCATGACTGGTCAGATTGGCTCGGACACGTAAAGCACCCCAACCCTAACGTTTCTACCAGTGCAAATTTTTCGCTATATAGTCTTGCTGTCGAGGCGACGCGAAGTGGCGCAGGCGTGATGATGGGGCACGCGTGCCTTGTTGAGAAAGACCTTGAGCAAGGCACGCTTGTTGCCCCGCTTCAGATGTGCGTGAAAACAGGGAGATCTTTGATTCTGGAAACCCCTGTTCCAGTGCGCGCGGGGTCTCGTGTTACAGATATCGTCAAAATGTTGCGCACTTAGAGAGATGGGAACGATCTGAACACTGGCCTAGCGGAGCGACACAATAAGCTTCTCGATGCGCGCTGCGCGGGTTGCGGCGCGTTTGGCTGTTGAAACTGTATGCAACAACCCACGCTTTTTGCCCGGTGTCAGATCATTCCACACATCGCTCACACCCGCTTGCATGATCGCGAGGGAAACGTCGTCCGGCACTTCCACCAGAATTTCATCCGCCTTGCGCAAACGCACGTCGATGACTTGGCCCGGTTCAATCTCGGCCGCCGCCAGAATGCTCTTGCCAGCATAGATGAAGACACTGTCGATCACCGGCGCTTTGGTCAGGGCCATGTTAAACGGGCAATCGTTCAGCTCCACATCCACGCGTTTGGTGCCTTGCTACTTGAGGGCCTCAACGATGTCGGCGGGTAAGGGCAGCACCGTGTAGATGCTATCGCCCCATTCCATGGGCACGACAACCCCTTCAAAAGACAACCAATCTTGCATTTTCTAACACCCCTATAGCGGCCAGAAGATCAGAATGGCAGGGATCGAAACAGCGACGATAATGATCTCCAAGGGCAGACCGATCTTCCAGTAATCGCCAAATTGATACCCGCCGGGGCCAAGGATCAACGTGTTGTTCTTGTGCCCAATCGGCGTAAGGAAAGCAGAGGAGGCAGCAATCGCCACGGCCATCAGGAATGGATCAGGCGAGACATTTAGAGATTGCGCCATTTGAATGCCAACAGGGGCTGCCACAATGGTAGTCGCGGTGTTGTTTAACACGTCCGAGAGCGTCATGGTGACCACCATCAGCACCGTTAAAATGGTCCAAGCGGACATACCTTCGGTGAGCCCCACAAGCGCGCCTGCGATAAGTTCTGTACCGCCTGCGTCCTGTAAAGCTGCACCAAGCGGGATCATCGAGCCGAGCAGAACGACGACAGGCCACTCGATATGTGTGTAGAGTTCGGAGAGTGGTACGATCTTGGCCAAGACATAGGCAATCACCACGCAGCCTAAAGCGACAGGCAGGTAGACAAGGCCAAAGCCTGCCGCAAAGACCGCACCAGCAAACATCGCAATCGCCAGCCAGACTTTGCTGTCTTGTGTGACGGCCAAGCCGCGCTCTGCCAGCGGCAAACACCCAAGCCATTCTGCCACATCAGGGCCACGGTCCTTGGGAACCAGAAGCAAAAGAATATCACCTGCGCGGACCTCGGTTTTGCGGACGTGATCGCGGATCGCTTTACCTTGGCGTGAAATCCCCATGAAAACCGTGCGTTGACGCCACGCCAAGCCAATCACTTGAGCGGTGCACCCTGCGAGACGCGAGGTTTCAGTGACCACAACTTCGATGACATCGACGCCTTCGCCTGCTGCGTTCAATTGTTCTTCGCGCTTTTTGTCCGCGAATGCCAAGGACAAGGCTGCGCGAAATTCATCCAAAGCGTCGGGGGAGGCTTCAAGAACAAGGGTGTCGCCGGCTTTCAATTCAGAGCTGCGCGCGCGTCCGTAGCGGCGCTTGCCATCGCGAATAAGGCCGATCAGCGCGACATCTGCTTTCTCCGCATCATCTTCGATTTCTGACAAGCGCTTGCCAATAATCTTGCTCTCTGCGGGGACGGTCAGCTCTGCGATATAGTCAGACATGTCATCGCCAGAGGCACCCTCGTCACCACGAGCGGGAATAAAGCGCCAGCCAATCAGCGCCACAAAGGCAAGGCCAAAAATGGTCGCAACGCCGCCGACAGGGGCGAAATCAAACATCTTGAACGGCGCGCCAAGCTGTTCCTCACGGATCGCTGCGATGATGATGTTCGGAGGCGTGCCAATCAGTGTGACCATGCCGCCAAGGATAGTGGCAAAGCTGAGTGGCATCAGGGACAAACCCGGTGCGCGCCCTGCTTTGCGTGCGGTCTGGATATCGACGGGCATGAGCCGTGCAAGGGCTGCAACGTTGTTCATAAAGACTGACAAGACGCCACCAATCCCACCCATCAAAGCGATATGACGGCCAAGGTTGCGCGAACTGTCCACCAAAGTGCGCGTGATCAAAAACACTGCGCATAAACGTACCAAACCGGCGGAGACCACCAAAACAAGCGCAACGACCAATGTTGCGGGGTGGCCAAATTCAGCAAAGGCGTCTTTCCCTTCAACGACCCCTAACAGGACACCGATCATAAGCGCCGAGAAGGCGACGATATCGTAGCGAAACCGCCCCAAAGCAGCAAAGCGAAAACAGAACCGAATAGGGCAAAAATAATGATTTGATCTTGGGTCATGGAAGGCCTTTCAAATTAGGTTAAGCTTCACCTGAATTCACCAAGATGTGCAAGCGCACATGCAACTGACTTGCGGGCAAGCCCTTGGCTGACCTATACCACTCAAGATTTAAGAATTCTCATGCGGAGAGAGACATGGCCGGCCACTCAAAATGGGCAAATATTCAGCACCGTAAAGGGCGTCAGGATAAACTGCGCTCAAAATTGTTTTCCAAGTTCTCAAAAGAGATCACCGTCGCCGCTAAGATGGGTGACCCTGATCCTGAAAAAAACCCGCGTTTGCGCCTTGCGGTGAAAGAAGCCAAGTCGCAATCCATGCCAAAGGACAACATCGATCGCGCGATCAAAAAGGCGATTGGCGGCGAGGGGGATGATTATGAGGAAATTCGCTATGAAGGCTACGGCCCGAATGGTGTTGCTGTGATCGTTGAAACGATGACCGACAATCGCAATCGTACTGCCTCAACCGTGCGCTCAACCTTTACCAAGAATGGCGGTAATCTGGGCGAAACAGGGTCCGTCGGGTTCATGTTTGATCGCAAAGGTCAGATCACCTATGGCGCAGATGCAGGCGATGCAGACACAGTGATGGAAGCTGCGATTGAAGCGGGTGCCGAGGATTGTGAAAGCTCTGAAGAGGGCCACGTCATCATTTGTGAAGACACGGATCTCAATGAAGTGTCCACCGCTTTGGAAGCGGCGCTGGGCGAAAGCGAGAGCGCGAAATTGATTTGGCAACCGAACATTTCCACAGAAATGGATCTGGAGGGCATGACGAAGTTAATGAAGCTGATCGACGCCCTTGAGGATGACGATGATATCCAACGTGTCACAGCAAATTTTGAAGCTTCTGATGAGGTTATGGAGCAACTTTAAAGTTTTGCTTGAAAATTAACGAATGGCCTGTGCTCGGTGCGCGGGCCATTTGTGTTTTATGTATATTTACATGATTTCAATATCTTATTGTCTTCTTGTAATGCAGTACATTAATGCTCTGGGCTATTAAGATATCACCGGCATCAATAC
>JAHEGL010000261.1:1456-3851 GCA_024645145.1 Planktotalea sp. | reverse complement strand
GGGGGAACCCATTGAAGCGTGATATCGCTGGTTTGGGGCGAAACAAGTCTGTCTATTCTTTACATGGACTACCCGAAAAGCGTGAGTGTGAGCAGGCTGAGCAAGGGCTATTTACATGTTGGCAGCTCGCGGGGGCAGGTGCAGTTGGCGCGCAGGTCCTGATGGGCCTGCCGGTTTTGCATCGCTTGCGTGAACGCTTTGGTAATGAAGTGTCTGTATGGCCCTTCGAAGCGGCGGACGCGCCGATTGTGTTGGCAGAGATTTGGCCATCCTTGTTGGGTCCTGTCGTGAAGGAGGCGGAAAAAAGCGGTGAAATAAGAGATGCTGCGCAAGTGCGGCTTTTGTCAAAGGCATTGGCGGGTCTTGACGCGTCTAAGCTCGCTGAAATGATGGATGTGTCGTCCCCTGTTGAGGGCTCGATCCTTGGCGCAGGTTATTCGAGTGACTTGCAAACTTTGGCGACACAGCTGGAGCCGCCAAAATTGTCCAACGATTGTTTTGCATTGCCCGCTGGTATTGATTGGACACCAGTGGATGACGCTTTGGAGATGCTTCGCGCGCGATTAAATCCTGTTGTGCAAAGCACGACGAAGTCAGTGGTAGGCGCTGTGGGGAGGATTCTTTCGTCTGATGTTAGTGCGCTGCGTTCTAATCCACCGCTGCCGAATACGGCTGTTGACGGATTTGGTTTCGCAGGTGCGAATGTGCTTGGCGACGGCCCCTTTGAACTTCCGCTTTTGGACGGGCGCGCAGCAGCTGGTTTGCGTTTTGAAGGTAGCGTGCCATTGGACAGCGCTATTCGCATTCTGACGGGTGCTGCTTTGCCCGATGGTGTCGACACGGTCGTTTTACAAGAAGATGTGCGCAGTGACGGAACGCGGATTGCTTTTAACGGGCCGATCAAAACAGGCAGCAATACACGGCGCGCTGGTGAAGATGTGCGCGTTGGAAAAACGATTTTGCGCGCTGGACGCAAAGTGACGCCAGCAGATGCGGCATTGCTCAGTGCTGTCGGTGTTGCAGAGGTTCATACGTATACGCCATTACGTGTTGGTGTGTTGTCGACGGGGGATGAGCTGGTTGAAACGGGGCAAACTGCGCGGGATGGCCAAATCTATGACGCGAACCGTCCGATGCTGTTGGCGCAGCTACGTCAATGGGGATTTGAAGCAATTGATCTAGGGTGCGCGCCGGATGAGCGAGCAACGCTCAAAGGGATGTTGGACGCAGGTGCTGCTAAATGTGATGCGATCCTTACGTCGGGTGGCGCGTCCGCAGGGGATGAAGATCACATGTCCGCGCTTCTTGCAGAGACAGGATCGCTTGCGCTTTGGCGAATTGCGCTGAAACCGGGGCGTCCCCTTGTGTTAGGCGTTTGGGACGGTGTTCCGATCGTTGGATTGCCCGGAAACCCTGTCGCGGCTTTGGTGTGCACGTTGATCTTTGCGCGCCCTGCTTTGAATTTGTTAAGCGGCGCGGGATGGTCAACGCCAAATGGTTTTATGGTGCCTGCCGCGTTTGAAAAGAACAAAAAGACGGGACGACGTGAATTCTTGCGCGCACGTTTGCGCGATGGTCAGGTTGAAGTGTTCAAATCAGAAGGCTCAGGGCGGATCAGTGGCTTGAGTTGGGCGGAAGGGTTGGTCGAATTGCCAGATGGCGCAATGGACATCACGCATGGCACGCTCGTGCGCTTCATTCCATATGACTTGTTTTAAGGGTGCAAGTGGGCTGAAATGAGCGAGCGTCGTCCTGTATCATTCATCGCGACGGCGCAGCCTGATCTTGCGAAATCATTCTATCGGGATGTTATCGGTTTGATGCTTCTCAACGTGTCACCATTCGCGCTGGTATTTGACGACAAAGGCCAGATGTTACGTGTGCAGATCGTAGACGCGCTTTCGCCGCCACCCTATACGGTACACGGTTGGCAGGTTTCCGACATGAGGTCTGAGATCACAACGCTGGTTTCCAAAGGCGTAGAAATTTTAAAGTTCGAGCACATGGAGCAGGACGCGTTGGGGATTTGGACAACTCCGAATGTCCACAGGCCCTAGTCAAAGGTCCCTGCAACGCGGCCCAAAAGCATGAAAGCGCGCGCGGTGCGTGTGCTGGATAGGGCAGCGATTTCAGCGTCGGTCGCGATTTCCTCAAATTCCGAAAAACTCTTGTCGAAACGACGCAGAAAGTGATGTGCCGCGTCGCGAAAAATCGTGTCTTGCTTCATGCGAGCCGCTGAAAGCGCAAGTGACGAGCGATCCCGTATCCCACCAAGTGCCGCAATCGCGCGACCACGTTCGCCCGCGGCAAAACTGCGCCAAACCTCTGGGCGCGCAGCATCCGGGCGCAAATCATCCATATAAATTCCGTCTTGGCTCAGGAGGGTCAGTACATC
>JAHEGL010000261.1:0-1446 GCA_024645145.1 Planktotalea sp. | reverse complement strand
GTTCTGTCTTTTAAAGCATCACGTAAAGCGTCAAAACCGGCTTTATCGTTGGCGTCCTCAGGGAAATTCAAGGCGCGGATCAACACATCCCGCTCTAGCGGTGGCGCCATTTCTGCGGCTTGTGTGCCAAGCGCAAGGCTGGCCTGCTCAGAAGGATCGGCAGCAGTTTGCTCTACCGGTGCTGGTTTGCGCACTGGGGCCGTGTCACGCTTGGTAGAAAAGGTTGCGAGCGTCGTTTCAGCCTTGCGCTGCGCCGCTGCAATTTCATCCAACTTGCGGGTCACAGAGGGCTCTGCTGCCATGTTGCGCCCTTGGCTTTGAGCCACATAAGCCTGACGAATGCCGTCAATAGCCGCTTGTAAACGTTGGCTTTCTTCGTGCATCACACGGCTGGAGCGCGCAGCCATTGCTGCAACCCAAATCATTGCGAGAGGCATGAAAATTGCAAGCATCGTCATTAAGAAACGCAAGCCACCCGTACCCTCGACCGCGGCTTCGCTCGGGAGCGTGAGAAAGAAAATTGCAGCGCCCAACAACCACAAAATGCTCAGCGCGATCGCGATGATTTCGATCCCTGTGATCGGGGATTTTCCTGGGCGATCATAAATGCCCAGTGGGGTTGATTTACCGTCAGAGCCGTCAGCCATGCTCACTTCTTTCGCTCTTCACCAGCGGAAAAACCACGGTTTAAATATATTCGACTTTAAGCACTTCGTAGGATTTGCTGCCACCGGGCGTGCGTACTTCAACGCTATCACCTTCGTCCTTGCCAATCAAAGCACGCGCGATCGGGGATTTGATATTAAGCAATCCTTCTTCGATGTTTGCTTCGTGTTCACCGACGATTTGCCATGTTTTTTCTTCATCGGTGTCTTCATCAACAAGCGTGATCGTCGCGCCAAATTTGATTGTGCCGCTCAGGGTGGTTGGGTCAATCACTGTCGCCAAAGACAACACGCCTTCGAGTTGTTTTACGCGGCCTTCGATGAAGCTGTGTTTTTCGCGCGCTGAGTGGTATTCTGCATTCTCAGATAGATCGCCATGTTCGCGCGCTTCGGCAATCGCTGCGATAATCGCAGGACGTTCCACAGTTTTGAGGTTTTTGAGTTCTACCTCAACTGCCGTATGGCCGGCTTTGGTCATCGGTATCTTTTCCATGGGCGACCCCGTCTTCGTCTAAAGTGCCAGTTTGGCATGAATATATATACAAAAACGCCGGACAAACCGGCGCTGCACACTTGTCTATTTCAGCGCTCAGATTGCCCCGAGCACGTGGTTAAATGCAAGTGATGATCATCGTATAAGCATATTCACGCGAATGCGTAGTTTTTTCTGCTGAAACGGTGCGATTTACGTATCGTTCCGATTGACCCTATTGGGCATGGCTTGATACCCATCGGCGCAACATTATTTCTTGCTCACGAGAGGAGCCATCATGTCTGAGAT
>JAHEGL010000253.1 GCA_024645145.1 Planktotalea sp. | reverse complement strand
TCAGCTCCAAACTCCTGAGCGCGCATGACCTGGCCGATCTGATCCCGCAAGCCAATGCGCGCTGGGCGGGCGCGCTTTATACCCCGAATGATCTGCGCGCAGAGCCTTGGATCGCAGTCCCCGCGCTTGCGCGTGCAGCCGTTGCAGAGGGAGTCACGATTATCGAGAACTGCGCTGTGCGAATGCTTGATCTTGAAGGTGGAAAAGTCACTGGCGTGATCACAGAAAAAGGGCGGATCAAAGCGCCGCAAGTTGCGCTCGCAGGGGGGGCGTGGTCGTCACTTATGCTACGGCGTCACGGCGTTTCGATCCCTCAACTCAGCGTGCGTGCAACGGTTGCTGCCACAGATGCCCTTCCTGAAGTGGTGTCTGACAGTGGCGTCGATGACCGCATCGCGTGGCGGCGGCGTGCTGATGGTGGCTATTCACTGGCCCCGTCTGGATTTCATGAATTGTTTGTCGGGCCGGATGCGTTTCGCGCGGCACTGGGGTTTTTACCGCAACTTATCCAAGACCCTTTGGGCACACGCTATCTTCCGTCCGCGCCAAAGGGGTTTCCTGATGCGTGGGGGACCAAACGACGCTGGAGCGCGACAGAGCAGACGCCGTTTGAGCAAATGCGTATTCTCAATCCTGAACCCAACGCGCGCAAAGTGACAAAGCTGGCGCGTGATTTTACGGACACGTTTCCGACGCTCGGCAAGGTGGAAATTAAAGAGGCATGGGCTGGCATGATTGATGTGATGCCGGATGTCGTGCCTGTAGTAGATACTTGCGCCTCGCTTCCTGGGTTGACGATTTGCACGGGCATGTGTGGTCATGGGTTTGGCATTGGCCCTGCTTTCGGGCGTATCACTGCAAAGCTTATGCAAAGCAAAGAAACGGGCCATGATCTCAGCCGTTTCTGTCTAGGCCGTTTTTCTGATGGGTCCAAACTGGTTTTGGGGCCGAACCTATAAGCCTTGCCGAACGCGCTGATATGAGACAGGCTCACACAAAATTGGGGAAAGACACAAATGCCTATCCATAACCGTTTCGCTGATCTGCATCCTGAAATTACCGAGTGGCGTCGTCACTTGCACACGATCCCAGAACTTCGCTTCGATTTGCCCAAAACCTCTGCGTTCGTAGAAGAACGCCTGCGTGAAATTGGTGTCGACAGCCTTGAAACGGGTGTTGCGCAAACCGGTATGGTTGCGGTGATCAAAGGCAAGACCAATACCTCTGGCCGCGTCATTGCGTTGCGCGCTGACATGGATGCCTTGCCAATCCAAGAGACGGCTGACGTTGAATATAAATCCACCCACGCTGGCAAAATGCATGCTTGTGGTCATGATGGCCACACTGCGATGCTGCTGGGCGCTGCGAAATATCTGGCAGAGACGCGCAATTTTGATGGCACAGCCGTGCTGTTTTTCCAACCTGCCGAAGAGGGGGGCGGCGGAGGCAAGGTCATGGTCGATGAAGGCGTGATGGAGCGGTATAACGTCGATGAAGTCTACGGCCTTCACAATATGCCGGGGGGCGCTGCAGGCAGTTTTGCGATCCGTCCCGGTGGCTTGCTCGCGGCGGCGGATGAGGTTGCAATCACAATTACAGGCAAAGGCGGCCACGGCGCTGTCCCGCATGAGGCGATTGACCCCAATATTGCAGCCGCGCATGTGATCTTGGCTTTGCAAAGCATTGCCAGCCGCAATGTAGACCCTTTGAAAAGCTCGGTTCTGTCAATCTGCACAATGAGTAATGATAGTGGCGCGTTTAACGTGATCCCGCAAACCGTCCAGCTTGGGGGGACTGTGCGCACGCTAGATCCTGATGTGCGTGATCTGGTTGAATCACGTTTCAAAAAGATCGTAGCCGCTACCGCTGAGGCATATGGCTGTGTCGCTGAAATCACTTATGAGCGCGGTTATCCTATTACTGTGAACGCTGAAGACAACACCAGATTTGCCGCTGATGTTGCGCGCCAGGTTGCAGGCGAAAACGCGGTCGATGACAACACGTCACCCATTATGGCAGGCGAAGATTTCTCATATATGCTGGAAGCGCGCCCAGGGGCCTATATCTTCCTTGGTAACGGGGAAGGTGGCGCAATGGTCCATCACCCCGAATACGTCTTTAATGATGATGCTATTCCAGCGGGCTGTTCTTGGCTCGCGGGAATGGTTGAAACACGAATGCCTACTGCTTGAAGGAGCCCAACTGATGCCTATCAAAAACCGTCTTGCTGAAATGTTGCCAGAAATCACAGAATGGCGCCGCGATCTGCACGAACATCCCGAAATTCTCTTTGAGACCCACCGCACATCGGCAATCGTCGAAGAAAAGCTCAAAGCGTTCGGCTGTGATGAGGTTGTCGGTAAAATTGGCCGTACTGGCGTTGTGGGTGTGATCAAAGGTAAACAGAATTCCTCTGGTAAGGTGATCGGCCTGCGCGCGGATATGGACGCCCTGCCGATCCACGAACAGACGGGGCTCGAGTATGCCTCCAAAACACCAGATGCGATGCATGCGTGCGGTCATGATGGCCATACGGCGATGTTGCTGGGGGCTGCGAAATATCTGTCTGAAACGCGCAATTTTGACGGGACTGTAGTGGTCATCTTTCAGCCCGCGGAAGAGGGCGGCGGTGGCGGCAAAGAAATGTGCGATGACGGGATGATGGAGAAATTCGGCATCCAAGAGGTCTACGGCATGCACAATTGGCCGGGTTTGCCTGTCGGCGAATTCGCGATCCGCTCAGGTCCTTTCTTTGCCGCAGCAGATTTGTTCGAAATCCAACTAGAAGGCAAAGGCGGTCACGCAGCCAAGCCCCATGATACGGTTGATACGACTGTCATGGCGAGCCAACTGGTGTTGTCATTGCAAACAATCGCCTCACGTAACGCCGACCCTATTGAGCAATTGGTCGTCTCAGTCACGTCCTTTGAAACCTCATCCAAAGCGCACAACGTGATCCCGCAAAAGGTGCACATCAAAGGCACAGTGCGCACGTTGAGCCCTGAAACGCGTGATCTTGCGGAAAAGCGCATGGGCGAGATTTGCGCTGGGGTAGCCGCAACCTTTGGCGGCCGGATCGAGTTGGATTACACGCGCAACTATCCGGTTATGGTAAACTCCGAAGAGCAAACCGCGTTTGCTGCGAAAGTTGCTGAAAGTGTTTCAGGCAAGCCCACGCAAGACGCGCCTTTGGTCATGGGCGGTGAGGATTTCGCCTTCATGCTAGAAGAACGCCCCGGTGCCTACATCGTCGTCGGCAACGGTGACACGGCAATGGTGCACCACCCCGAATACAACTTCAACGATGAGACCTCTCCGTCAGGGGCAAGCTGGTGGGCCGAGATCGTTGAACAGCGCATGCCCGCGGCCTGACGCTTCGGCTTTTCATATTGATGCGCCTACGTTAGAGCGGGCGCATCAATGAAAAAGGACGACCAAGATATGATCACCGCATGTTGCATCAAATGGGGTAGGCTTTTTGGTTCTGAATATGTCAATAGGCTTTATTCAGGCGTACGTCGCAATGTGACTGGTGAATTAAGATTTATTTGCGTGACGGAGTATCCCGAAGGGCTGCACCCAAATATTGAAATTGTTCCTCTACAGTTCGAAAAATTTGACGATGAAATGATGAACGCACCTTTTGACTCCCGGCGAAAGTCTGTTGAAATGCGGAAAGTTGCATTGTATCGGCCTGGTCTTTTCCCCAACCATTCTGGGCGTGTAATGGGCTTTGATTTGGATGTCGTAATTACGGGCGATCTTATGCCCATTTGGAACCACGCGCCGGGTAAAATGACAATGCGCCATGATTGGATTGAAAAGCGCAAAGGTCAGGGCACTGGCCATGGCTCGGTATTCT
>JAHEGL010000247.1 GCA_024645145.1 Planktotalea sp. | reverse complement strand
ACTCTGACAGTCGTTTTCTGATTGTTGAGAATGATGAACAGTTGGACAAGTTTTGCAGGTCCGCGCGCAAATGCCCGATTTGATCAAGGTCATCGTGATTGATCGCGAAGGTCTGCATGGCTTCAATGACCCCCAGATCATGTTCATTGATGAGCTTTATCAGATTGGCGCAGACTATGACGCCGCAAATCCGCAAGCCTTTGATGCGTCGATTGATGCAACGCAGCCCGATGACACTGCCATTCTCGTCTATACCTCGGGCACAACGGGCAAACCCAAGGGTGCGATGATCAGTCATGGCAATCTGATGTATTCTGTCTCCGCAGGGTTACGCGACGGGCCAGTTTATTCCACCGATGATCAGCTTTGCTTCTTGCCGCTTTGTCACATTTTGGAGCGGGTATTCTCCGTCAATGCGCCCATTGCTGCCGCCTCTACGATCAATTTCGCGGAAAGCCCCGAAACGATTTTTGACAACCTTCAAGAGGTCAGCCCACAAACCTTTGTGGCCGTACCGCGCCTTTGGGAAAAGATCTATTCACAGGTCGCAATCCGCATTGGTGACGCAACGCTTTTGCAAAAATGGGCATACTCCAAAGCTCTGAAAGCCGGCTCTGCGCGCGCAGAGCGTCTGGCTGAAGGCAAAACACCATCATTCAGTACCAACCTTGCGTATCGTTTCTGGGATATTGCGCTACTACAAAACCTGCGCCGCATGATTGGTATGGACCGCTTGCGTCGTGGCGGTTCTGGGGCGGCTCCGATCTCGCCAGAGTTGTTGCATTGGTATCAATCCATCGGTGTTCCCGTGCTTGAGGGGTACGGTATGACCGAAAGCTCTGGTGTGATCTCGATCAACAGCGAGACGACCAACAAGATTGGAACAGTGGGCCTTGCCCTGCCCGGCGCGCAAATCCGAGTGTCTGATGAAGGCGAGGTACAATACAGCGCGGGCAACGTGTTCCAAGGCTATTGGAAGAACCCTGAAAAAACCGCCGAAACCTTCACCGAGGATGGCTGGCTGCGCACGGGCGACGTTGGCATGATTGATAATCAAGGGTATCTGAGCATCACTGGCCGCCTTAAAGACATCATTATCACCGCCGGGGGCAAGAACATCACGCCCGCCGAGATCGAGAACAAACTCAAGTTCTCACCCTATATCTCTGACGTTGTAGTGATCGGTGACAAGCGCAAGTTCCTGACCTGTTTGGTGATGATTGACCAAGAAAACGTCGAAAAGTTTGCACAAGACAGACGCGTGCCGTTTTCCAATTACGCATCCTTGTGCGCGGCAAAAGAGGTACAGAATCTGATCCGCCAGACGATCGAAGATGTGAACAAGGATTTCGCGCGCGTTGAGCAGATCAAAGACTTCCGTCTTATCAACGTCTTGCTCACGGCAGATGACGACGAACTAACGCCAACCATGAAGCTCAAACGTAGTTTTGTGGAAACCAAACATGAAGAATTGATCAGCCAGATGTATTGACATCACGGCCTCATGCTTTTCACATGAAAATATAAATGGGAGAGAACGAATGAAAAAACTGACAACTAAGCTGGGAACACTGGCTGTTGCTGCCACAATGGCCGCAGCACCCGCGCTTGCTGAGCAAGGCATAACAGATACTGAAATTCTAATCGGGTCCAACAACGATCTGTCCGGTCCTTTCGCAGCCTTTGGCGCGCCGGCCACGAAAGCGGCACAGCTGGTTTTCGATGAGGTGAATGCGGCAGGCGGCATTCATGGCCGCAAGATCCGCTTCATTGTTGAAGATCACGGCTATCAGATGCCAAAAGCCATTCAGGGCATGAACAAACTGGTCAACGGCGACAAAGTCTTTGCGATGTTGTTGTCTTTGGGCACACCGATGAACATTGCTGCGTTCAAACTGCAAGATGCCAAGAACGTGCCAAACGTTTCCCCGCTGACAGCCGCGCGCCAAATGGCAGAGCCGTTTCACCCGCTACACTATTCAGGCACCGCGACCTATTATGATCAAATCCGCGTTGGCGTGACCTATCTTGCTGAGCAAAAGAACGTCAGCAACGTATGCGCAATGTATCTGCCAACAGACTTTGGTCAGGATATCAAAGAAGGTGCGGAGTCAATCACTGCTGAAACAGAAGGTCTGACCTACGTCACCGAGACAACGCACAAGCCGGACGATGCTGATTTCGTAGGCGCATTGCAAAAGCTCAACTCTGAGGGTTGCCAAATTGTAGCGCTTGCTTTGGGTGTGCGTCAGGCGATCACCGTCTCCGCAACGGCTAAAAAGCTGGGTCTGACGGAAATGTCTTTCCTCAACTCCTCAGCGGGTTTCCACACGGTTATGGCGAAAGTTCCAGGCGGCATTACTGAAGGCATGTATGCCGCGTCCGGTTGGGCAGACTTGCTATCACGTATGGACCAGCCTGAAGTGCAAAAGTTCTTCAAGCGCTATACAGAAGCAACGGGCGAAGAACTGCCAGGTTCCGGCGCATTGCTTGGTCATTCTGCGGCTGAAACGATGGTCCGTGCTTTGGAAGCAGCGGGTCCATATCTGGACGCAAAGACATTCCAGATGGGTATGGAAAGCCTGAACTATGAAGACGTCGTTTCAGGCAACACAGTGACCTATTCCGCAACAGACCACCAAGGTGCGGATGAAGTCGTCGTTTCTGTGATCAAAGACGGCAACTGGATGGAAATCGCGCGACAGTAAGGCACGCATTGATCTAGTCGCAAGAATGAGAGGGGGCCGTCCATACGTTGGGTGGTCCCTTTTTTTATGAATTCGGGTGACTAATTGGCGAAATACCCAAGTGACTGAGAAAGCGTTCTGTTTTAGAATATTTGTAACATATGGTGTTGTCAGACAAACGCAAAACTGCCTCTGCAAGAGCGATGAAATCGGCCTTTATGCCGCACAGAGTTGACGCCATTCGGCGAGAGCGAAGGCGCGGTTGGATTCGAAATTTTCTCAACTGTAGAGGTGACGTTCGTGGTTAAAGTGGTTGTGAACTGATGAATGAACGGCAACAAATTTCTGCAACATTCGCCTTCGGCGGAAGCGAAGCATTGCCCGTTCTCGTCGACGAAAAGGCAAGTGTGAATTTTCGGCTCTGTTATTCTTCCAACGACCCCTTTCTTGTCGTTCAGCATTGCCGACGACCTTCATCGCAGCGCCGTACGATCGCATTAGATCGGTCACGATGACATATGGTCGATCATACAGCTTCATTGTTTTCCTGGGGAGTTTCAATGCAGCTTTGCGTTGCCGGCGTTTGGTTACATAGCTTTCCAGCACTTCGCCTTCGTGATCAACCGCCCGCCACAAGTAGTGCGTTTCACCGTTAATCTTCACAAAAACCTCGTCCAAATGCCATTGCCAGTTAGAATGCGCGCGCGTCCGATGGACCCGATTTTTGCGTATCTCAGCGGCGAACATCGGGCTAAACCTGTTCCACCAGAAGCGAACAGTTTCATCGCTGATTTCAACGCCCCGCTCATGCAGCAGATCTTCGACGTTGCGTAGCGAAAGCGGAAATCGAACATACATCATCACGGCAAGGCGAATGATCCCCGCGCTTGTTTTGAAATAACGGAATGGGGAGCGTTTTGTCATTAAGCGAGGCTACGAAACCGCCCCGCCCACCTCAAGCCAATTTGTTCTGACAAGACCAGTAAGCTCAATCCTGTCGCATCGGCCAAGGCCGCGCCAAGCACATGTGTAGAACCCGTTGAATAGAGCATGCGCGCGCCCGGTTCATCAACCATGGGCCGCGTCAGCGCATCGGCCACCCAGTTGGAGGAACTCACCCAATTGCCATAATTTCCACCTGATGTACGCTCTAGCCCAGCTTGCAACGACACCAGATTT